>CAZEQV010000015.1:0-22810 GCA_964514435.1 uncultured Verrucomicrobiota bacterium | reverse complement strand
CGCCGAAAATCCGTTCCGGTAACTCAATAGATCGCACATCGGCACCACCGTCATCTTGGTTTCCGCGCCCGTGTTCGGGTTGACGTATTTCGCCTTGTGCGCCTGATAGGCAAACGGCGACGGAAACGCGCCGCCACGCCCGTCAATCGTGCCGGACCACCATTGGTTGGCCGGCACGAATGGGCCGAGCACATCGGCTTTGTTCGGCGGATCAATGTTCCAACCGCTGTTGCCGCGCTGCGCCACGTCCATGTAGTTCTGGCAGGTGCGCGCCAGATGCGAATTGGCGATGACGACCCAGTTGTAACCTTCCTCCACCAACACCGGTATCATGTGGCGCGAGAAGGCGGCTTCGGGCGGCCAGAAACCCTTCGAGTGATCCGATTTGTTCGGGTTGCCGCCCCAGCTTTTCCACCAGATTTCCTTGAAGATTTGAATCTCTTTTCGGAGCACGCTCTTGGGCAGCAGTGGCGAAAATGAATGATGATAGGTGATGCCGACCATGTCGGCTTTTGGTTTGCCACTGGTTGTGGTCCATCCTCGTGCGGTGGTGTTGTGACTGTTCCAGCCGGGCGTGTATCCGTACCGCCAATCTTTGCCCAGACTCCAGATGTTCTCCTGCAACGACCCGGAATAACTGATCTGCGCCCCGGCATCCACATGCGAACCCATTGTCGCGATGGAATCCTTTGGAACGTTCTGATAGGCGCCGACCCGGTCGGCTTTGTCGAATACCGCATCGTACTCGCCGCCGTCCCCATTGACCAACGCGTTGCGTGGATGTTTGTGGGAAGAGCCGGGGTAGAAATTGCCGGTGTTATTGAGCTTCAGATTGAGGGAATCGGCTGCGAACTGATAGCGCAACCCGCCCGGAGCGAATTCCGGCCAGTAGATCGGCTGGTGCAGATGCCAAAGATAAGAGATGTGGACGTTGTCGTTGCCGTTGGAGAGCGAGGCTGCAAATCCAGCGATACCGGCTGAGAGAACACCGAGGCCGATCCGAGACAAAGTAACGAACTTACGCATCATGGCACTTGTTAAACCGTTTTACCAACCATCGCTAAAAAAAACGCCGCATCGAGACGGACGATTTTTCCGAAAACGAGAAACTAATACCCACGCTCTGCCGTCATTGCAAGTCCAAATGCAGAACTATTCCGAACCCGCCACATCTGCCAATCTGTCGTGGTTGACAAAGATCAGTTGGTTGGTGGCAAATCCGAGATCGTGAGCTTGATCAAGAAGGTTGGCCCGAATGGATGGATCGAGTTTGGGTTCTCTGGCCAGCAGCCACAGGTACGATCTGTTCGGACCACAGACCAGAGAGTACTGGTAGTCTTTTTCATCCAAAGCGATCACAATGTAAGAGCCATAAAACGGCCAGAAGAATGACACTTTCAAACGTCCGACATCAGGTCGGTTGACGAAGTAAGCTTTGCCTTCGATTTGTTTCCATCTCTTGTCGCTCTCCCGGTAGCCTCGATTGACGACACGAATGCCGCCGTCGTCGCGCAAGCTGTATTCGGCGGAGACATCGGACAGGCCGCGTTCAAAGGAGTGATCGAGCCGGGCGATTTCATACCACTTGCCCAGATATTTCTTGGCATCGAAATTCCCCACCGGGGTGACGTTGGAGGGAATGCCGGTACAGCCGGCAAGCAGCACGACCAGCACCGCCGCTATCGTGGAGTTATTCATAACTTTGGGAAACAATGACCACAAGGCATATCTTGGATTTCAGCGAAGCTTCACGTCGAGACATTTCATCTGGGTGAGGTCGCGAACTATCAATTTTTCGTTCGAGATGGCCAAGGGCGCCCACGCTTCACCGTCAGTTGCATTCAACACTTTTTTGCGCGAGCGAAGACTGTAGCCGGTCGGGTCGGCTGCCACAAGGCTCAGTTCGCCCGTTTGTCCGTGGAGGATATAGATCATGTCGTCGGCGATCAGTAGTCCTCCCGAATCAAACACATCATTCGGCCCGCTTTTCCATTTTAACTTTCCTCCGAGGTCCATGCAGACCAGGCCGTTGTTCTCGCTGTTGTGAAACTTGTCGAAGCTGTTGGCGTAGATGTACCCCTTGTAAAAGACCGGCGTGTGGAGATGAGGTGCGCAATCTTGATTGTCTTTCCAAATGTATTCATGCGTCCATTTGTCGCTGTTCTTCGTCCATTGCACCATGAACGCCCCCACCCGGTATCCGCCTGCGAAGAGCAACCGATCCTGCCCCACGGGCACCGGCATCGGTACGGGAATGTTATAGGGTCTCCACGTTGCAAACTGCCACAGCAGCTTGCCGGACTCCGCATCTATTCCCGTAATCAAGGCCGGTGGATTCTTCCCGCCGTGAAGATTGGCTTGGACGACGAACTGATTCACTCCGCATAGATTCACCAATCGCGGGGTGGCGTGCGCGAAGATCTTCAAGCCCACGTAACCTGACCGCCATCGTTCCTTGCCGGTTGTGCGGTCATACGCCACCAATCCGGCGGATTCGGACATGGGCGAGGCGATCAACGTGTCATTGTACAGGACCGGGTTCTGCGTGAATCCCCATCGGGGGGCCTGGGACTGTGCCCCTGACACCCGGTTCGTGACCGGAAACTCCTTCAGCAAATGATGTGACCATACCGGCTCGTGTGTTGTGCGGCTCACGCAAACCAACTGACCGAACCCCGTCAGCGCGTACACATGCTCCGCATCCACTGTTGGCACGGTCCGCGAGCCGGGGTAGGGGATGGAACCCTTTCGCGGGATGGCCTGTTCCCATTTCACCTTGCCGGTCTCCAAATCCAGACAGAGCAACACGTCCTTCTCTTCAGCCACCCGGTCGAGAACAAACACCTCACCATCCCGGATCGCCGCGCCGCCGTAACCGCGATTCAGGTTCACCGTCCAAAGCGTGCGGGGTTGTCCGACCGTCCATTCGCGCGCCAAGCCGATCTCACCGGAGACTCCGCCTTGTCCGGGGCCGTTGAATTGCGGCCAGTCATCCGCCCTGGCGCAAACAGTCGCCAACAGCCATATCATCATCAGGATCATTCTCATACAGCCCACACAACTAACACCGCAGCGACCTTGCCGATGCGACGTTGCCGGTCTGCTGCTTCGATTGTAACCTTTCCCCAATCCGATTCGTCTTGCGCTGTGAGGGCAATCTATGAAACGCACATTGATACTTGGCCTGACAATCTTTTCCACAATGGTCATCGCCCGCGGGGCGCCGTTGCCGTCGCCACTGTCCGACCGCGAGAAAGTTATTCATGTGCTCGACCGCCTCGGTTTCGGTGCACGTCCCGGTGACATTGAGCGCGTGGAAAAGATGGGATTGGAGACATATATCCGTCAGCAGATGCAGCCCGATCGGATTGATGACACAGCGGTCGAAAAGAAACTGGCTGCTTTCTCCACCTTGACCATGAGCGCGGAAGACTTGGCGGAATCCTTCCGAGCCGATCTGCGGCAGATCAACGAATTGAATCGTGCCCGTAACCAGACCAACGCACCGGCCGCGTCGCCCCCGCCGATGCGCCCGCCCCTGCAAGACCGCGTCTCCGCACGGGCATCGGCTGAACTGCAAAACGCCAAGATCATCCGCGCCGTGGAATCAGAACGCCAATTCTACGAGGTGCTCGTGGATTTCTGGAGCAATCATTTCAACATTGATGTCCGCAAGGGGCCTTGCCGGGTGACCAAGACGGTGGACGACCGCGAGGTGATCCGTCCGCATGTGCTGGGAAAATTCCGCGACCTCCTCGGCGCTTCGGCGCAAAGCCCCGCCATGTTGACGTATCTCGACAATGCCCAGAGCAGCGCGGAACGGATGGTCTCGCCGATGGAACAGCGGACGCGCCAGCGGTTCCGCGAACAAGCGGGACTGCCGGATGATCCTGACGAGAAACCGACGAATCAACCGCGCCGCATGGGAGGCTTGAATGAAAACTATGGGCGCGAAATCCTCGAACTCCACACGCTGGGAGTGGACGGCGGCTACACGCAAAAGGATGTGACGGAAGTGGCGCGATGTTTCACGGGTTGGGGAGTGAATCCGATGACCGGCAGGTTCGCTTTCACCCCGTTGCGGCATGACAACGGACCGAAGACCGTGCTCGGACACAGCTTGCCCGCCAATGGCGGAATCAAAGACGGCGAGAGGGTTTTGGACATCATCGCCAGACACCCGTCCACCGCGAAACATATCGCGTTCAAACTTTGTCAGCGGTTCGTTGCCGACGAACCGCCGCTGTCGCTGGTGGATCGCGTGGCGAAAGTGTTTCTCACCACTGACGGCAACCTGCAAAAGGTCTATGAAGCCATAATCTTCAGTCCTGAATTCTTCTCGCGCGACGCCTACCGGGCCAAGGTCAAGTCGCCGTTCGAGTTCGCCGTGTCGAGCATCCGCGCCGTGGGCGGGTCCGTCACCGTGACAACCGGTATGCCGCACAACCTGAGAATGAGCGCGGAAACCGGCATGACAGCGGGACGAGGTCTCGACCGGTTTGGTTCCGCCCGTCGGAAAACGATCAACATGCACATCATCGAACTCGGCCAGCCGCTGTTTGCATACACCGCGCCGACCGGGTACCCCGAGGATTCGCGGAAATGGGTCAGCACGGGCGCGCTGATTTCCCGGCTGAACTTCGCGCTGGCTTTGACCGAGCAGTCGGTGGCGAACGTGTCGTTTCAGCCGCAGACGATGTTGGGCGGCGTGGACATTGATCAGGCGGATGCGGTACTGGATCGGCTCTCGCAATTTCTCCTAGGCGGACAAGTGACGGAAGCCACCCGCGCCACGATCACGAAAGAAGCCATTGGCGACAAGGACGGTCACGCCACCGTCAACACAGCCAAACTCGCGGCGTTGACTTTGGGTTCACCCGAGTTTCAACGGCGCTGAAAACAGGAGGAGTCACTATGCACAACATCACGCGACGCGGATTCATCAAGCGGGGAGGGCTGGCCCTGGTGTCGGTGGGCGCTCTGCCTTTGTGGGGGCCGTCCTTTCTGCAGCGAATGGTGTTTGCCGCTGACCCGGTAAAGGCAACCGGCGGGAAGAAGAAGTTGGTCGTGATTTTCCAGCGCGGGGCGGTGGACGGACTTTCGATGGTCGCGCCGTTCGGCGACAAAAACTACTACGCGCAGCGAAACGAAATCGCCATCGCGCAGCCGACCCAGAAGGCGGGAGAGACGGGACTGATTGATCTCGACGGATTCTTTGGAATGCACCCGTCCATGTCGCCGTTGTCATCCGTGTACAAGAGCGGACACTTGGCGTTCATTCATGCCTGCGGTTCTCCCAGTTCGACCCGGTCACATTTTGACGCCCAAGATTTCATGGAAGCCGGCACGGTGGACAACAAATCGGTGGCCAGCGGCTGGCTGAATCGGGCCTTGCTGGCCTGTCCCGAAGACCGCGCGAAGCTGGCGACACCATTTCGCGCGGTTTCGATGACGACAGTGTTGCCGCGAACGTTGCAGGGCGATCACGAAGCCCTGGCCATACCGGACCTCAATACATTTGGCGTGGGACGCGCCGGCTTCGCGGGCGCGAAACCCACCGGTGGGAGTGGATTCGAGGCGATGTACGAGTCCGCGGTCGGCGACGTGTTGCATGGAACCGGCAAGGAAGCCTTTGACGCCATCGAGATGCTCAAGAAAGCGGATCCCACCCGGTACGCTCCGCAAAACGGCGCACAGTACCCCACCGGCTCATTCGGCAAGTCACTTCAGCAAATCGCCCAACTCATCAAAGCCGACGTCGGCGTGGAAGTGGCGTTTGCCGAAATTGGCGGATGGGACACCCACGCCAACCAGGGCGGCGCGACCGGGCAGTTGGCCAACCGGCTCGGTGATTTCTCCAGAGGACTCGCGGCGCTGTATCAAGACCTCGGCGACCGCATGAGCGATGTCGTGGTGCTGACGATGAGCGAGTTTGGACGAACGGTTCGCCAGAATGGCAACCGGGGCACCGATCACGGGCACGCCACCTGTTTCACGGTGATGGGCGGCCCGGTGCGCGGGGGCAAGGTGTATGGCAAGTGGCCGGGATTGGCCCGCGAACAACTGTTTGAGGGCCGCGACCTCGCGCTGACCACGGATTACCGGCTCGTCTTGGGCGAGTTGGCCCAACAACATCTCGGCGCCCGCGACATCAACAAAATCTTCCCGAACTACAACCTCCAACCGCGTCAGTACCCCGGCCTGCTCCGAACCTGACTGTTTGACGGGAGAACAGCCCCAGCGCAAATGCTGGTGTGCCGGCGTCGAATCCGACCAGAATCGAACGCACAAACTGCTGGACGTCGCCCGCCAACACGCCACGGCAAAACGCCTGCCCATTGCGGGAGCTGCCGGCCTGTAGGGATTGACTTCACAACGCTGCGCAGTCACAATCCGTCACCAACAAGGACAAAAATGCGCATGGAGCAGAGCAAGTCAGCCTTCGCAGACGGGGCAGATTATCAACTGACGCGTCATACGATCCTCTCCGCTGGCCCCGTTCTGCCCGCTCGGCAAAGGCACTTTCCTGTCAGTTGAGCGTATGTCAACGGGCCTGCGGTTGCATCGAGACATCGAATACGCCCGCGTGGGCCAGCGGGCGTTGTGTCTTGATCTGCGCCTTCCCCCATGCCCGACCGGGCTGCTGCCGCTGGTCATCTGGATCCACGGCGGCGGTTGGCGCAAGGGTACCAAGGACGCGCCGATGGCGCTGCCGCTTCTTGAACACGGCTATGCGCTGGCGAGCATTGACTATCGCCTGAGCAGCGAGGCGATCTTTCCGGCACAGATCCACGACTGCAAGGCGGCAGTGCGCTTCCTCCGTGCCCATGCGCTCGACTACGGGATCAATCCCGACCGCTTTGGGGCGTGGGGGGATTCGGCCGGTGGGCACCTCGCGGCGCTGCTGGGCACCAGCGGACATGTCGCGGCACTCGAGGGCGACCTCGGCCACGCCGGCGTGAGCAGCCGGGTGCAGGCGGTGGCCGACTGGTACGGGCCGACCGACTTTCTGGCGATGGGCGGCTGGCATGAGGATGCCGACTCGCCCGAATCGCTGTTGATCGGCGGCGTGATCCGCAAGCATCCCGAGCGGTGCGCGGTCGCCAACCCGATCACCCACATCCGCCCGGACAACCCGCCGTTCCTGATCATGCACGGCGACCGCGACACCACGGTGCCGATCAATCAGAGCGAGTTGCTTTACCAGGCGATGCGCCGTGCCGGGGTGGATGTCAGCTTCGAGAAGCAGATCGGCGAAGGGCACGGTTTCAAGAATCCGGTGGTGTATTCGCGTGTTCGCGAGTTCTTCGACCGCCACCTGAAGCGCGGCTGATCGTGCCGTGAACTTGACGGGACTGCGTGACTGGCGTTGCCGGCCTCGTTGGGTTTGACTCCACAACGCCTTGCCGCCACAATCCGCCCATCAAGCACGACAAATACCACGGCAGCAGAATCAGCCAAGCCTCACGAACGGCGCGCACAACCGTCGAACGCACAGAGGCCTCATGCTCGTGGCAATCGTGACGGGGTTGATGCTCAACGGCAGTCGAGCCGGGATGTGCGCAGCGGAATGGCCCAGCGATGTGCGGCAAAGCAACGATGATCACGGCAGGCTGGCGCCGCTGTCACCGTGTATGCCTGCGATGCCGCCAACCGGCGGATCATCGCGACCGACGGGTTGCATAATTGTTTTATCCGCTACTGAGAGGGACGATCCATCGGACACACAAGGAAGGTTGGCGGGTGGGGGAAACGCGTGTAAAATGAGCGCGTTGTTACAGACCATTCCATGACTCCACATTCACAGATGAAAGTGGTTTTGACTTCGCTGGGCTTGGCGCTGGGGCTGGTTGTTGGCGGAGCCTTGGCGGCGGAACTTCGGGACGTTGTCGTCAAGGCCATCAGGGAGCTTGGTGACGACAAACACTTCGTTCGCGAGCAGGCGGAGCGGTTATTGTTCGAATTGTCGGCCTCGAATCACGTGGCGGTGTTGGCGGAATGTGTCATTGCTTATCAGAATACGAAAGATCCCGAGGTGGAGCATCGTTTGCGGTCGGTGATGCGGCGAGTGGTGGACAAGCGGCTTTACCGGTTGCCGCGCGCGTTCTTGGGAATCCGCATGAACAACGTGTTTATAGGCGGCGGCGGTCATTTGGTCATCAACGGCGTGAACATTCCGGCAGGCGCCATTTGGGTGGGCGGGGTCATTGAGGGCACCGCGGCGGAAAAAGCGGGCATCCAAGCCAACGATTTCATTCTGCAAGTGGATGACCGCCGCTGGTCGGAGACGAATCACGGCGAGTTCACGGCGTACATCCAGTCGAAGAATCCCGGCCAGAAAGTGAAGCTGGTGGTCTTGCGCGGTGAAGAAACGAATCGGATGGAAGTGGTGCTGGGCGATTTGCCGCCGGAGCAAAGCGAGCTCGTTTATACCGATGAAGGCAGCCGGCAGTATTTCGAAGCGTGGTTTCGGGCGCAATTGGGCAGTGACCCGCCAGATGGTGAGACGGAAACCGAGCCGCGTGAGTGAAAGAATCATTGCACGCGAGGGGTGGGACGTTTTAATGTTTCCCCGACATGCTTCAGTCCGTGGCCAACGTGTCGGCAGGGGGTGCGACTGGTTCCTGGAACGAGCTGTTTGTTTCAGCGTACCGGTGGATGTTGCTCGCCCGGTTGATGGATGACAAGCTTGCCAGTCTGTACCGAGCCGGCAAGATTCACGGGGGTGTTTTTCTCGGGCGGGGTCAGGAAGCACTCAGCGTTTCAGTCGGCATAGCACTGCGAAAGGGAGACATTTTTGCCCCGTTGATCCGTGATGCCGCCGGGCGGCTGGCTTTTGGCGAAACACTTCTCGATGCGGCGCGCACCTATCTCGGCTCGGCTTTGGGGCCGATGCGCGGACGGGACGGCAACGTTCACCGTGGCAATCCCCGGCAGGGCTTGTTGCCGATGATCAGCCATCTGGGGGCGATGATTGCCGTTGTGAATGGCGCTCTGCTGGCCAAACGGTTCCGTGGCGAAACCGGCACCGTCGGGGCCACGTGTATTGGCGAAGGTGCCACTTCGACCGGTGCCTTTCACGAGGCGTTGAATCAGGCGGCCATCGAGAAGCTGCCGTTGGTTTTGGTCGTCGCCAACAATCACTATGCGTACTCGACGCCGAGCAGCCGGCAGTTTGCCTGCGAGAATCTTGCCGATCGAGCCGTCGGTTACGGCGTTCAGGGACACAATGTGGACGGCACCGACCTCGTCGCCTGTCTGCGTGTTTTGGGCGATGCCGTGAAGAGATCCCGGGAGGGTTTCGGGCCGCAGTTGGTGGTCGCGAAGCTTCTACGGCTTTGTGGTCACGGCGAGCATGACGATGGCAGTTATGTGGATCCAAGACTTAAACAATCTCCGGTGGGACGTGACTGTTTGAAACTGGCCGAGGAACAGATACTGGCGCAGAGAATGGCTGAACCAGCAACCTTGAGCGCGATGCGCGAGCAGGCGGTGCGGCAGGTCGAAGAAGCCGTGGCGCAGGCGCAACGCGAGCCGGCACCCGATCCTTTCCAGGAAGACTGGCGAGCGTTGTCCACCCGTCATCTCAGCGAGACACACCACGAATGACCATCACCTACCTCGAAGCCATCCGGCAGGCTCAACGCCGCGCCCTCGCGGAGGATCCCCGTGTGTACATCTACGGGCAAGACGTGGGAGCGTTTGGCGGCGCGTTCAAAGCCACGAAGAACCTGGCTGAAGAATTCCCCGGCCGCGTGCTGGATGCGCCCATCAGTGAAGATGCCATCATCGGCTCGGCGGTGGGAGCGGCCATTGAAGGAATGCGTCCCATTATCGAGATGCAATTCGCCGATTTCTCCAGTGTCGGTTTCAATCAGATTGTCAACCAGGCCGGTACGCTGTTTTGGCGGACCAACACGCCCTGTCCGATCGTGGTCCGGTTGCCTTGCGGCGGCACGTCCGGCAGCGGGCCATTCCACAGCCAGACGATGGAGTCCATTTACGCGCAGTATCCCGGTCTGGTGGTGATGACGCCCGCCACCGTCGAGGATGCGTACAGCATGTTGCTCGAAGCGGTGGCGTTGGATGATCCGGTCATCTTCTGCGAGCACAAGTATCTGTATTACCACTTGAAAGCCGATGGTCTCCCGACGGAAGCGTTGCCGCTGGGCAAGGCCCGCATCGCGCGCGAGGGCCGTGACATGACGATTGTGACGTACAGCGCGATGCTGCACGAAGCGTTGGCCGTGGCCGAGGAGTTCGCGGGTGGCGGCTACGAGATCGAAGTCGTGGATTTGCGGTCGGTCAAACCGCTGGATACCGACACTGTCATGGCTTCGGTGGCGCGCACCGGCCGGTTGCTTTGTGTCGGCGAATCATTGCCGTGGGGCGGCGTCACCGCCGAAGTCATCGCGCGTGTGGCGTCGGAAGGATTCGATTTGCTGGACGCGCCGCCGCGCCGCATCAATTCCAAGGACACGCCGGTGCCGTATCACCCGAACCTCTGGGCCGCGCACCGGCCCACCGCCCGCAGCATAGCGGCGGAAGCCCGCAAACTTCTGCAACTCTGAGCCACATTACCATGCCTCAAGTTCCCATCATCATGCCTCAACTCGGCGAATCCATCGCTGAAGCCACCGTGATCAACATCCTTGTCAAACAAGGAGACCGTGTCGAGGCCGACCAGGACTTGATGGAAGTGGAAACGAACAAAGCCACGATGACGGTTTCGTCGCCGTGCGGCGGGCGGGTGCTGGATTTGCGCGTCGCGCTCAACGAAAGCTATCCGGTCGGAGCCGTGCTCGGATATTTGGAGGCAACAGAGACGGACGCGACCCGTGTGGGAATTGTCACCCCACCGGCTGAGAACGGCGCGCCCCATGCGGCGACGGGTGCGCCCAAGGCCGACGAGAAGCGCCAGACCGTTCAACCCACGGTTCGCGGTTTGCCCGTACCGGCGCACTTGGCCGGCGCGAGTTACATGTCACCCCGCATGAAGGCGCGGATGCAGGAACTGGGGTTGCACGCGGCCGACATGTCGAGCGTGGCCGGCAGCGGCGCGGGCGGACGAGTCACGATTCAGGATTTCGAGAAGTTCATCGCGAATTTGGACCAGCACAAACTCAGCCCGGCGTCGAGCATGAGGGTGGCTGTGGCCGATGCGATGCGGCGCAGTTGGACGAGGCCGTTGGCGACGGTGGGATTGCCGGTCAGGATGGATGCCTTGTTGGCGCACCGCAAGAGCCGACCGGAGAAGCCGGGGCCAACCTTGTACGCCTTGCGGGCGCTGGCGATCGCGTTGTCGGTGAACAGCGCCCCGGCGGGACGGTTGATTGGCAAGAAGATCATGCGACCGGAATCCATTGACATCGGGTTCGCGGTGGAAGCGGAAGATGGAGTGTTGGTGCCGGTCATCCAGCGAGCCGACCAAAAACCGTTGTTGGAATTGGTCGAAGTGTACAATCAGTTGCTGGAACTGGCCCGGCAACGAAAGTTGCCGCCCGAGGCCACCGGCGCGTCCATCGCCACGGTGACCAATTACGGCACATTTGGGCTGACGTGGGCCACGCCGATTCCTTTGCCGGAACAAACGCTGGTGCTGGGTCTTGGCGCGGGTCGCAAGGTGCCGAATTGGGACGATGCCAGAGGGCAGTTTGTGCCGGTCACGGAAGCGGCTTTGACGTTGAGTTTTGATCATCGTGTGCTGGATGGCGGCGCCGCCGGCCGGTTGTTGGCGCACATCGCCCGTTTGATGGGACAGCCGGAGAAGCTCTGAGGGGATTATGAGTATCAGAATCATGGTGGGGACTATGGTGGTGGTGGTGGCGCTGGCGGCCAGTAGCGGGTGCGCGTCGTTTCAGAAAAAGTCGAAGGTCTCAGTCAAGGTGCATGAGCAAATGGGGCCGGGACTGGGTTTGGAGCAGGGATTGCCATTGAAGTTTCCAGAGCTGGGGATCAGTTTGCTGGTGAATCGAGAGCCGTCGTTGACGGAGAAAGACGTGCAATCGGCTGAGTTGTTCACGATGGCCTCCGGGACCGGGGTGGTTCTGCAGTTTGACCCCCGTGGGGCCATGCATTTGGACGAGCTGACAACGCGGATGCGCGGCCGGTATCTGGTGGTGTTCGTGGACGGCAAGCCGGTGTCGGTCTGGCTGGTGGACCGGCGCTTGACGAACGGTCAGTTGCTTGTCGAAGGGATGATGACGGATGAGGAAGCAATGGATCTGGTCGGCAGATTGAGCGCCTCGATCGCCAAGCGTGGTTCATGGTGAAGGGGAGTGGGGCGATATTTCGAGCGGTCATCCTGGTCGTGGCCGTTGGCACAGTGACGGCGTTCGGGGCGATGGATTTGTGTCTGCCCACGTCCAACGACGCGATATTGAACGGACGTGACGAAGACTACTTTCAGCCCACAACAGTTGGCGATGAGACGTCCGGCATGTTTGGGTGCGTGCGGTCAGGCGGGCGTCGTTTCCACGAAGGGATTGACATCAAGTCCATCAAACGTGACCGGAAAGGGGAGTCCATTGACCCCGTTCACGCTGTGTCCGACGGCACGGTGGCGTTCACCAACGACAAGCCGGGCTTGTCGAACTATGGCCGGTACGTGATTTTGGAACACCGCTGGGATGGCGTGCAAGTGTTCACGGTCTACGCCCATTTGCGCGAGGTGGCGGATGGTTTGGTGGCCGGTCAGCCGGTGCGCAAAGCGCAGGTGATCGGCGTGCTCGGACGTTCCACCAACACGCGCGAGGGAATTGGTGTTGAGCGCGCTCATCTCCATTTTGAGGTGGCGATGATGCTCAACACGAACTTCCGAATCTGGTACGCCAAACGCGACCCCAAGGCGCCGCCATTCGGGAACTTCAATGGGCAGAACTTCAGCGGCTTGGATCCGGTTGCGTTCCTACGGGCCTATGCAGCCGACCGGAAGCTCAATTTCAACCGGTACTTCGCCCGTCAACCCGTTGCGTTTACGGTCCTGGTTGGGGCGAGGCCGTTTCCGTGGTTGACGATGCATCCCGAACAGATTCAACCCATGAGCGCGGCCGTTGCTGGTCAGGCTCCCGTGGCCTATGAGGTGGCGGTTTCGGCTTGGGGTATGCCATTGGCTGTCTGGCCACGGGCCGCTTCTGAGTTGACGGAGAATCACGCGCGCTTTCTGTCGAGGGGGTCACCGGTCGTCTCAAAAGTGAATCAGCCTGAACTTGTTCGGACAACGTGTCGGCGTTTGGTCCAGCAAGTGGGCAGCGGTTGGGAACTTGCGCCTGCCGGCAGGGACTGGGTCGAGCTTTTGACGTTTTCTCCCTAGCAGACGGTCTGGGTTCTCATGGCTGTACTCGGCGCGGGTTTTGCTTACTAGTCAGGGAATGAGTCGTCGAGGGCAACCAGACGAGTGCGGTGACCCGTTGCTCGCACAGTCCGACGATGTATGGCCGGCTGTCTTGGATCGGATTTCTGACTTTGTCTTCGTTACGGATTTGGACGGAAAAATCCGGTACGTGAACCATGCTTTGGCGAAGCAAATCGGTTTGCATCCCAACCAAGCAGCCGGTCAGTCGGCCTCCGACTTGTTTTCGATCAACGCACCGGTTTTGATTCAGAAAGCGGTTGCCGATGGTCGGTGTCGTGCGTCATTCACACATTGGGGAAATCGGAAACAGGAGGTGGACGTTTTTGGTTTCTTGCTGCGCGACAAGCAAGGCCAGCCGGTGGGGGTGGCGGTTGTGGTGCAACCGGCCGAGGACGACCATGCCAGCGAGAGGGAACTGTTGCATGTCTTGTTGGAGAACATACCGGACACCATCTACTTCAAGGATGCCAAGTCTCGATTCATCAAGGCCAACAGGGCGCAAGCCAAGTTGCTGGGCGTGGATTCTCCTGATGCTGTGTTGGGAAGGACGGATTTCGATTTCTTCCAGGAGGAATTCGCCCGCGTGGCGTTTCAAGACGAACAGAGGATTTTGAAGAGCAAACAGGCGTTGGTGGGCAAGGAGGAGCGAATCCAGTTCGCGGACGGTCGGGTGCAATGGTTGACTGCGACCAAGGTGCCCGTCATCGGCGACAACGGCAAAGTCAAAGGACTGGTGGGTATCTCACGAGACATCACCAAGGAAAAGGTCCTACAGCAGCAAATGCTGGTAGCGCAGAAGATGGCGTCGGTGAGCAGTCTGGCGAGCGGCATCGCCCATGAGTTTAATAACCTGCTTACCGGGATTTTGGGCTACGCGGAGTTGTTGACCAGTCAGTTGCCTGCGGATGATCCACGACGGCGGCATGCCACGCAAATTGAGAAGGCGGCTCGCGAGGCCAGTGAACTGACCAAGCAGTTGAGCGTATTCAGCCATCACGGTTTGCTGGAAGGTCGAGATGTTCTGCTCAAGGACATAGTCGAGGATGCGCGCCGGGTCGTGGCCGGATCGGTAGGAACGGAAGTCAACATTGTATCCCGCAACGATTGCGGCGATGCGATGGTCAAAGCCGACACGGATCTATTGCGGCAGGCGATCATCAACGTGCTCATGAACGCTTGCGAAGCATCTCCTCCGGGCGGCGATGTGTTGGTGCAGGTGGAAAAGGATGTCATGTCCCGCCAAAATGCTCACAGTCGCTACGCGTTGCGCGAAGGCACATACGCGGTCATCAACATCACGGATCGCGGCGCCGGCATGGATGAGGAATGCCGGGCCCGTGCTTTTGAGCCGTTTTTCACGACGAAGACGAACCGTCACCATGCCGGCCTGGGATTGACAGCGGCCTACGGAATTCTCGAAGCACATGGAGGTTTGTTGGAGCTGGAAAGCATACCGGGACAGGGAACGAGGGTTCGGCTCTACTTGCCTGTCCTGGAGAAGATCGTTCCGAGCAAACCAGTTCAGCTCACCGCGCCCGGTCTGGTCATGTCCACCATCTTGCTGGTGGAAGACGAGGAAATCCCCAGAGAGTTTCAATCTCATGTGCTGGAAAGTGAGGGTTTTCGGGTGTTGCGCGGGTGTGACGGTCAGCAGGGGCTTGAGTTGTTCACCGAATACGAGCGCGAAATTGATCTCGTGGTTACAGACATTGTTATGCCGCGAATGAGTGGTGATGCGCTGGTTTCTGAAATCCGAAAGAGCGGCTCGAAGGTCAAAGTCTTGGTGGTGTCCGGTTATACCGTCGGCAACACCGCTGATCGACTGCGCGAGCTGGGCGTGGACGCCTTTCTCCAAAAGCCGTTCACCGGTCAGAACCTCTTGAGTCAGGTCCGCCAAATGTTAAATCTGGCATCGCCCCTGAAACCGATTTCTGTTGGCGCGGAGTGACCTCAGGGCGAGATGCCCAGGTTCGTGAGATTAAACTGGCCGTCCATCACCGTCACACCGTTGGCAGCCGAGAAAGAGAACGTCCCACTCAACGAGTGTGTGGCTGCATTGAACGACTGAATGTAGAGGGTGCCGGAGGTTGCGCCGTAGAACGTGATATTCACAAGATGAAAGACGCCGCCGCAGTTGTTTTCCAACGAATAGGTTCCTGCCGTGCCGTTGAATCCAGAGCAAAGAGCGGCGCTGACCTTCAAGAGCCCGTCGTCGCCTCCGATGTCGAGAATGCCGGAGCCTTGCACCCATTCCGCTCCGCCATTGGCCGACCACAGATAATTTGTTCCACCGATAAAAACAGTGGCGCTGATGCCTGCGTTGCCGCTGCCTCCACCGGTATTCTTGGCAACGAGTTTCTCTGCTTGAATGGTTTGTGCCAGAGCTTTCAGTAGATCGGTGGCTTTCGCCACAAAATTGGTTTCGGATTGAGCTGTTTCAAGCGATGCGAGGGCTGCGTCAATTTTGGCTTGAATCTTGGCGAGCGCGCCTTCGTTGGTGACTCCTGATGCGGCTTCATCTACTGCGGCCAATGCATCGCTGACTTCAGAGCCGAGGTTGCCGAACAGTTCAGTGAACAAGTCGCTGAACGGAGTGAAAGAGGCTGCCGGTAATGTGAACTCTTCTGGGTAGGCCTTGAATAAAATACGAGCGACTTTGCGGGCTGACTTCAAATCTTTCGACAAGGAATCTGAATCCTTGTTCAAAGCGGTCAACGCCTTTGTGGCTGCTTTACGTTGTTTGATTTCAAGGCTGTCGGTGGAATCGCTCAGAGCGGCTTCGCGAGAAGTTAGTTCTGCGATCAGCGAGTCAAAGTAACTTGTGAACGGAGCCGCAGACACAGAAGACGAGAATTCGACAAACAACATCAGGGCAAGACTCATAGATGAAACGATCGATTTCATAGAGGACCTTTCGAGGGTTTGGTTGATTACGAGACCGCGCTTCAGTAACAAATGGCCACCGGGACACAAGCACAAACGGGACAGATGTTGCCCGCCAACGCGTAACGCAGTCCCGGTTTCTGCTGGCGCAACTTTCCGAGAAGTGCAAGGATTTACGCAGGATACAGGGCGTAACGGTGGTGCAATGCCCTGTCCGAGTACGGCCCGAGTGGTGGAATGGCAGACACATCGGACTTAAAATCCGAAGGAGCGTTAAACCTCCGTGTGGGTTCGAATCCCGCCTCGGGCACCACGATTTGTCGCTGACAGGTGCGGTTGAATGAAACGGCTGGCGGGTCTTGTTACCAATTTGTTCGTCGTCTGGGTTTTGGCCGGTGCGGCGGTGGCGCTGCTCTGGCCGTCGTGGTTTGTTTGGTTTCGTCCTTACATCAACATCGGTCTTGGGGTGGTGATGTTTGGAATGGGGCTTACCCTTACCGGGTCGGATTTCCGAAGAGTGGTGGAGAAACCGTTTCCGGTATTGGTCGGCGTGGCCGCGCAGTTTTTGGTGATGCCGTTGGCGGGTGCCTTTGTAGCCTGGGCCATGAGGTTGCCGGCTCCTTTGGCCGCCGGGGTGATTCTGGTGGGATCCTGTCCCGGCGGGACGGCATCCAATGTGATGACCTATTTGGCCAGAGGCGATGTCGCGCTGTCGGTCACGTTGACTTCGGTTTCGACCTTGTGCTCGTTGGTGATGACGCCACTCTTGGTGAAATGGTTGGCGGGTCAATATGTGCCGGTGGATGCGATGGCGATGTTGATGACGATCATGTGGGTCATCATTCTGCCGGTTGCGGGGGGCGTCCTAGCGCACCGCCTTGCCGGGCAGCTTGTGGAGAAGGTCGTTGGTTTCCTGCCGGTCTTGTCGGTGGCGTTTATTGTCCTGATCGTCGCGTGTGTGGTGGCGCTTTCGAAACCGAAGCTCATGTCCAGCGGCCCGTCTGTCTTCTTGGCGGTGGTCTTGCACAACGGGTTGGGGTTGACGGTGGGATACGCGCTGGCCTGGCTGGCGAGGTTGGATCCGGTGCGATGTCGCACTGTCGCCATCGAAGTGGGGATGCAGAACTCCGGGTTGGGCGTGTCCTTGGCCACGAGCCATTTCAAAGATGCACTTGTGGCGTTGCCGTCGGCTTTTTTCAGTGTGTGGCACAACGTGACCGGACCGGCCCTCGCCGGTTGGTGGTCACGTCAACACAGGAAATGCGATGCCTGAGTTGCCGGAAGTCGAGATGCTTGTGCGGTGCGTGCGACGGCGGCTCAACGGCGCCGTCATCCGGTCCGTTTCGGTGGCTGACAGCCAATTGACGCTGCCGCCGCGCCTGGCCGGGCAAAAGATCCTCCGGGTCTGGCGTCGGGCAAAGTTTCTGGTCATAGACTTGAGCGGTGGCGGGCATTTGCTGGCGCACATGCGGATGACAGGATGGATAGAGTTTCGGGAAACGCCTGCCTACCGGGTCAAGTTGGTAACCGACCGGGCCACGGGGTATTTCACGGACCGGCGTCGGTTGGGATTGATGAAAGTGCTATCGGCCAACGAACTGGAGCGGGAGTGGAAGGCATTGGGGCCGGAGCCATTGGATTCCTGTTGGAACTTGGATGCCCTCGGCAGCACCTGCCGACCGGTCAAGGTGGCTTTGATGGATCAACGGATCGCGGCGGGTGTTGGCAACATTTACGCAAGCGAGTCGCTATGGCGGGCGGGGATTCGGCCGATGCGGTCGAGTAACCGGCTATCGGCGCAGGAGCGTCACGTGTTGGCAGGATGTGTGCGGGATGTTTTGAAGAAGGCGATTCGGTTGGGGGAACGGATATTCGAGAATGAGAGAGTGCTGGCGGTCTATGGCCGGGAAGGTCAGCCCTGCCGTCGGCGTGGATGTGCCGGCAAGATTCGGAGAATGGTGCAAGCCGGCAGGAGCACGTTCTTCTGCCCGGCATGTCAGCGGTAAGCGTGAATTATGAGAAACTGTTTGTTGGCGATACTGGTCTTGGCGGGCTGCAGCGAACCGAAGAAAAACAAAGGTTTGATCGGCCAGCCCGCGCCTGAGTTGGTGGACGGGATCACTTGGGTCAACTCCAAGCCGGTCAAGTTGGCCGACCTTCGAGGACGGGTGGTGCTGTTGAATTTCATGGAGTACACGTGCATCAACAGCATCCGCACTCAGCCCTACGTCGAGGAATGGGCGAAACGCTACGGCGGGGAAGGATTGACGGTCATCGGTGTTCACACGCCCCAATATGATTTCTCCACCGACCCGCAGAACGTTTTTGCCGGGCTGAAATGGTTGGGGGTGAAATTCCCGGTGGTTGTGGACAGTCACATGACCATCGCCGAAGCCTACGGCAACCGGTATTGGCCGCGGTTCTTCTTGATTGATCATGCCGGCGTGGTGCGGTTCGACCACTTTGGAGAAGGGGAATACGCCAAGACGGAGTTGATGATTCAGCAACTCCTCAGGGAAGCCGGCACGATTTCCGAAATGCCGTTGCCGATGGACCCGGTGCGCGAAGCCGACCGCCCCGGCGCGAAGACGTTGCCGGTCACGCCGGAGCTGTATCTGGGCAAGATTCGCGGGGTATTGGCGAGCTCGGGGACGGTCGTGACCAACGCCACGATGGAGTACACCTTGCCGGAGAAGTTGGAGGAGGGACGCATCTATGCTTCTGGGCATTGGAGCGAATACGACGAGTATTTGCGGCACGCGCGGGACACTGACGAGCCGTCCGACTTCATAGCCGTGCCCTACACGGGCGCCGACGTGAATGTGGTGATGAGACCTGAGAGCGCCTATTTCCTGAATGTCTATGTGGAACGAGACGGCCAGCCAATCGAACGCAACGTGGCCGGATCGGATATTTACTTTGACGACCAGCAACGCAGCTTCGTCAAGGTTGACATGCCGCGGGTGTACAATCTGATCAAAACCGACAAAGTGAGCCGGCATGAGATTAGATTGAAGGTGCAGGGCAAAGGTCTGGCGGTGTATTCGGTCAGTTTCGACACTCGCCCTGTGCCGGGGGCCTGAGCGCTCACAGACGTTCGCGGCCGGAGTAACCAGCATCCAGATCATGCCAGAACTCGATGTCGTCTTCCTCGATTTCCCAGCACAAGAAAACCTCCCGGCCATTCTTCAAGTGAGGAAAGTCAATCAATCCGCGGTCGAAGTCTTTGATCTGAACACCCAGCCTGAGGATCTCCCGAATCTGCCGGTTCATCTGAACGGCATCCATCAACATGCTGTTCACATCAGGACCGCCGAGATCGGCGCCCAGTTGCAGGGCTTTCTGGCCGAGGTTCGCGTCGGCTTTCATCATCCGGTCGCGTCGGCGGTGGGCGTCGGCAAATATCCGCCGAAGCGACGGCAGCATCGCGCGCGCTTCTTCAAGGGTGAAATGTTTGGCAAACTGGCGCACAGCGAACCTCTCAAATCTTCTGAGCGATACCGTTTTCCGCGACATGCCACGCGAGTGTCGCGCACTTCACACGCACCGGAAATTTCAACACGCCCTCCAAGGCTTTGAGTTCGCCCATCTGCTTGCGGTCACCGAACGGCGTGTCGCCGCGCATCATGCTGAGAAAATCGTGGATGAAGGCACGCGCTTCTTCGAGGGTCTTGCCTTGGAGCTTTTGCGTCATGATGGAAGCCGATGCCTGGCTGATGGAACAGCCGTGTCCGTCGAACTTGATGTCCACAATCTTGTCGTCAGCGAGGGTCATGGTGACTTCAATTTCATCGCCGCAGAGGGGATTGTACTCTTTGGCCAACAAGTCTGACGGGTTGGCTTTGCCCTTGTTGCGGGGACGCCGGTAGTGATCCAAAATGATCTGCTGGTAAAGTTCCTCGAGCATGGCGCGCTACCATATCACACACCGGTAGGGGGCAAAGTGAAAACCGCCGCGCTCCGGAGGTCGCCGGCGGGTCGCTGTGGCATTGACAGCTCGGCTGCTGATGCCGTAAGCCTCCGCACTTCCATGAACAACCAGAATCTCCGCGTGGGCGTTGTCGGTTACGGTGGCGCCTTTAACATGGGCAAAGCCCACCTGAACGAAATGCAGAAAGCCGGCATGATCCCTACTGCCGTGGCGGAGCTTGACGAAGCCCGGCTCGAAGTCGCCGCCAAAGACTTTCCCGGCATCCAGACGTACCGGTCTTTGACGGCGATGCTCAAAAAGTCGGGCATCCAGCTTGTCACGATCATCACCCCGCACAACACCCACGCCAAACTCGGCCTCGAAGCGTTGCGCGCGGGGCGGCATTGCGTGCTGGAAAAACCGATGGCCATGACCACCGCCGAATGCGACGCGCTCATCGCGGCTGCGAAGAAAAACCGGGTCGTGCTCTCGACTTACCACAACCGGCATTGGGACGGCCACATCCTAAACGCGGTCAAACTCGTCCGCGATGGCGTCCTTGGTGACATTTTCCGCGTCGAAGCCCACATGGGCGGCTACGGCAAACCGGGTGATTGGTGGCGCACCAGCAAATCCATCTCCGGCGGCATTCTCTACGATTGGGGCGTGCACCTGCTCGAATACAGCCTGCAACTGATCAACTCCGACATTGTCGAAGTAACCGGCTTCGCCAGGCAAGGTTTCTGGGGACCGCAGACGAAGTGGAAGGCCGACGCCAACGAAGACGAAGGCTTTGCTGTCGTTCGTTTCAAGAATGGCGCGCTGCTCACGTTGCTCATCACCACGTTGGAAAACAATCCGCGCCCCGGCATCCTCAACGTCACCGGCACCAAAGCCGCGATGGTGATGGACTGGCCGCATTGCGAGGTCATCCGCCGCGACGGCAACAGCGTCATCTCCACGAAATACAAGAACCCGCAATCTGAAGGTTGGCGCTTCTACCAGAACATGGCCGACCACATTGCCAAGGGTGAAAAACTGGTCATCACCGGCGAATGGGCGCGCCGCCCGATCCACATTTTGGATCTGGCCAATCGCAGCGCCGCCGCCGGCCACTCACTGCGCGCGAAATACCGGTAACCTCGGCGCGTCCGGTGCCGTTCTACTCGGCTTGATTCAACTGGCGGGCGCGACGGTCAAAATACGCGCGCGACTGCGCCGGCAACAAGGCTTGTCGGGCGGCCTTCTGGAAGAGGGCGCGGGCGCGCGGCACCGCGCCTTGCTCCACATACACTTGGCCCAATAGATCAATGCCTTCGACATAGGTCGGGTGACCGGCCACAAGTTCTTCAAGGATGCCGGCTGCTTCGGCGAGCCGGCCTTGTTGACGTTCGTAGAAGGCGACGGTGTACGCATACTTGGGTTCCTGCGGCGCGGCGCTCATGGCCCGGCGGCACCACGCCAGTGATTCCACCGGGCTTGTGCCGGCAAGGATGACACCGAGATTGTAGGCGGCCACGGCGTTGTTCGTGTCCGCCTGCCACGCGGCCCGGAAAGCCAACTCAGCGTCATTGCGTCGGCCCAGCTCGCCCCACAGCAGGCCGAGGTTGAGGTTGATCGCGGAATTCGACGGCGCGAGGGTGTGAGCACGTCGCAGATTGGCCTCGGCGAGTTCGTTGCTGCCCATCGCGTTGTAGGCGAGAGCGCCATTGACCAGGGCCATGACGTTGTCCGACTGGAGCCGCAGCGCGGCCTCGAATGCGGTAGCAGCCCGGTCGGGGCGGCCCGCGGTCAGATAAAAGTTGCCGAGGTTGTAATGGGAAGCGGCGTCGTCTGGTCGCGCCGTTAGCGCCAGCAACAATTCCTGTGTGGCGCCTTCCACCCCGACAACCGTTTCCGCGGGAAGAGACTCAGACGGAACACCGGCAAGAGCTTCGGCGGCACGGATGCGGACCAGTCGCACCTCATCACGCGCCGCGCGCGCCAACGCGGTCAAGGGTTCTCCATTGAGCCGGCCAGCCAATCCTTCAGCGGCCCGGGCGCGGACCAATTCCGAGGTCGAACGCAGCGCCTGGCGAAGGGCGGGCGCGACGCGGTTGTCCGGACAATGACGCAGCAGACGGATCAGTCCGGCCACAAAGATTTCATTTTCGGAGTCGCGACCGATGAATTGGAGCATCGCCGGCAGTTGAGTCCAGTCGTGCCGGCGGGCCGCGGCAATGAGACGGGCGCGTTGAAGCTCTTGATTCCGCAATGTCGAATCAGGATGCCAGCGCGCGACCCAATCGGCCGCCCACTGCGGGGTCTGGTTGGTGTGGCAGAGGTTGCAGGCGTTCGGCGAACCGAACTCCAGCGTTGCGGATGGGTTGGGCGGACGCAGCGAATGGTCCGACCGTCGCATCCGCGCAAACTCCGTTGCCGGCATGTGACAGCTCACACACCGACTGCCGGGACTGTCGGCGGGATGGTGGGAATGGTTGGCGACGCTTTCAACCCTCTGTTGATGACAAGGCAGGCAGGATTGATTGGCCCTGTCATCCGGGAAACGGTTGCGACCGCTGGAGGTGTGACAATGAAGGCAGTCGAACTGCCCGCCCCTGTGGCACGGGCTGATCCTCCATGTGGTTTCCGTGAAGTTTTCCCCGAGGTCGCGTCCATCGGGA
>CAZEQV010000014.1:0-23056 GCA_964514435.1 uncultured Verrucomicrobiota bacterium | reverse complement strand
TGCCTGACGCCCGAGGAAGCGCGGGAAGACATCGAGATTTCGCTGGCACAGCTCCATCGCCGAGCCGCGACGGTCGAGTTGCAGGGAACACGGAGCAAAGCGTCGTTGCAGCCTGTTTGAACAGTCCTGACGGCATGGTCACGACACATTCATTCCGGTTGCTGACGTACAACGTCCATCGGTGCCAAGGAACCGACCGCAAGATTTCACCCTACCGGATCGCGGAAGTCATCGCCGCCACAGGGGCTGACATTGTGGCGTTGCAGGAACTGGACGTGAACCGGGGACGTTCCGGGCACGTGGATCAAGCGCAGCTCATCGCGGCGCTGCTGGAGATGGAGTTTCATTTTCATCCGGCATGGCAAATGGCTGAGGAACGATTCGGCGACGCCGTGTTGTCGCGGTGGCCGTTGCATCTCGTGCAGGCCGCCAAGTTGCCGGGGCATCCTCGCGGATGGCGGGAACGCCGCGGCGCGGTTTGGGTCAGCGTCGAAGTGGCCGGACACGCGGTGCAGGTAATCAACACGCACCTTGGACTGTTTCGACACGAACGGATGACGCAGACGCAAGCGTTGCTGGGACCACACTGGCTGGGACATCCCGCCTGCCGCAAGCCGGTGCTGTTGTGCGGCGATTTCAATGCGGTGCCCGGTTCACAGGTGCATCAGCGGCTAATCGAACGGCTCGTGGATGCGCAGATGTGCGTGACGCCAACGCGCGCCCGACGGACATACCCCACGAGATTGCCAGTTGCCCGGTTGGACCATGTGTTTGTCAGCCCTGATTTGCCGGTCAATCGCGTGGAAGTCGTGCGAACGCCGTTGTCGCGTCGTGCATCGGATCACTATCCTTTGCTGGTTGAGCTGAGCCTGCCGGCAAGGTGACTTGTGGTCCGACGGTGTGCGGTTGCCGAAGCGCTCGTAGGTATGGTATCGGTCTCATGGTGATTGAGCCAACATGAAACTGCGTTCTTATTTGCGACTTCTCCTGTTGGTGTCGGCTGCGGCCGGCACGGGAATTTTCCCGGCTCACGCATCGCCAACCAGTCCGCCCGCAAATCCGCCGCAGATGCCGCCGCGACCTTCTTTCCCGGCGCGATTGTCGGAAAGAGGAACGGCGACCGAAGCACAACGCAAGGAACTTATCGCCCTCTATCAAGAGATGTCGAGGCTGTTCAAAGAGAAGAAGTATGCGGAGGCCAAGCCGGTCATGAACGCCCTGATCAAACGACAGCCGGACAACATGCATCATTGGTACAATCTGGCGTGCATCAACAGTCAGTTGGGAGAAAGCGAGGAGGCGGTGCTCAATCTGATAACCGCCATGGAGAAGGGCTGGTCAAACTTCCGTCACATGGATCGCGATGAGGACCTGGACAAAATCCGGCAGGTGCCGGCCTTCAAAGCGTTGATGGAACATCGAGAGCTGATCCAACGCGGCCGCGCGAAGGCCATCAGCAGGAAACTTGTCGAACGTCTTGGCGGTCATTATCTGCATGAGATTGACGATGATCTGCGGCTAGTGTTTGCGACCGACGTGGATCGGCGCACTTTGGATGAATTGAAGGCGACCTTGACGGACTATGCCCACGGTCTCCAGAAGGACTTGTTCACGTATGGCCTGGACACGTATCTGACTGTCGTGGTTCCCAAGAACTGGCCCAAGAGCCCGGTACGGGGATTTTTCCGCAATACCGACAATTATCTGGCCGCCCAAACAGTGGGAAGCCACCTGATCCATGAATTTACCCATGCCTTGCACCACGCGGACCAGAACGGCCACAATCAGGAGCACCCCATCTGGATCGTGGAAGGTTTTGGCACCTTGTACGAAAACTCAAGCGTGGCGGACGGACGAGTGGTTCCCCTCCCCAACTACCGGCTCATCGCGTTGCAACGGGCGGTGGCCTCACGAAAACATCTTCCGCTTGAAAAGTTCATGCTCCAGTCTCGCGCCGATTTTATGCGCAATGCGGCGTTGAACTACGCTCAAACCCGGTACGTGATGATGTACTTGTACGAGACCGGCATGCTGCGCAAATGGTACGACGCGTACATCAAGAATTACGCCACCGACAGCACCGGCAAGGCTGCCTTTGAGGAAGCCTACGGAAAGAAACTCTCGGAAATCAATAACGACTGGGTGAAATGGGTCAAGGAACAGAAGCCGCCGGTTGTGTCACCGCGAAAAGGAGCGCCGACCTTGGGCGTGAAACTGGAAACTGTGAATGACGGTTTCAAGATCGTTTCGGTCCTGGCCGACAGTGCCGCGCAGAAGGCCGGATTGCAGGCCGGTGATGTCTTGATTGAAGTGGATTCCGAACGGATTCTCTCCATGGAAACGCTGGCACAAGTGTTGGATATCCGGCAAGTGGGCGATGAGATTCCGGTTGAGTACCGTCGCAACGGGGAATACCACGAGACCACCGTGGTGTTGACGGCTGCTTCTGACACGAGGAAGGGCACGCCGAAAGAACCTCAGTCAGGGAAGCAACCATGAAAACCCAGACCGTCATCGTCAGCGCCCTTGTTCTGGCCGCCACAACCCTGCCGGGCCAACAGCCGATCCAGATTGGCCAGTCGCAACGTCCACTGACCATTCGCGTGAAGATGCACGACATCACTGTCCCAATGGTCTCGAAATCAAACCAAAGCCGGCAACTGGCGCCTTCCAGCCCCGGCCAGCAATTTATTACTTCCACGCAGGAACAACGCCGCAACTTGGACATCACGTTGGAGAACTTGACGCCGATCTCCTACACCAATCTCACAGTGCGGTACTACATAGCCGACTACGATTCCAAGAATGGCCAGGCGAGCATCGTCCACAAGGGCGAAAAGGACATCAAATACCTGTTGATATTGCGAAAGGAGAACTTTACGACGCCCAGTGTGACGGTGAAATATCGCGGTGGTGGTGGGAATCCGCAGTTTGTCACGCCAAACGGTTCCGTGGGAATGGGGGTAAGCACATCGCCCATCCAAATGGGAGGGTACGCCATTGAGGTGTATCAGCGTGATGAACTCGTGGCAGCCCAGTATTCTCCGCCACAATTGCGGCAATTGATTCACGAGACCGAAAAGAACGTCCAGAGGAATGTCATGCCGGAAGGGTTGCTGCCCCGGTAGGGAAACCCCATCAAGCGGCATTCTTCGACTGCTTCTTGCGCAAGACAGGCTCGCGCGTTCCGTCCACAACACCGGCATTGATGGTGACCTCGGCGACATCGTCGCGGGACGGGATCTCGTACATCAACTCCAGCATCAGCTTCTCCAACAACGACCGCAACGCTCGCGCGCCGGTGCCCTTCTTGATGGCTTCCCGCGCCAACGCTTGCAAGGCATCCTTGGTGAAGTGGAGGTTCACGCCCTCCATGGCGAACAGCTTGCTGTATTGCTTGATCATCGCATTCTTGGTTTCTGTCAGAATGCTGATCAACTCCGGCTCCGTCAGTTCGGTCAACGTGGCCACAACCGGCAACCTTCCGACAAACTCCGGTATCATTCCAAACTGGAGCATGTCTTCGGGCTCGACGAAGCTGAGAATGGCATGGCGACTGGAGGATTGAGCGGACTGTTCCTGACCGGCAAATCCCAGCACGTGTCTTCCCACCCGCCGTTGAATGATTTTGTCCAAGCCGATGAACGAGCCGCCGCAGATGAACAGGATATGTTCCGTGTTCACCTGAATGTATTCCTGGTGCGGATGTTTGCGGCCGCCCTGCGGTGGAACGTTACAAATCGTGCCTTCGAGGATTTTCAACAGGGCCTGCTGCACGCCTTCGCCGGACACGTCGCGGGTGATGCTGGCCGATTCGCTCTTGCGCCCGATCTTGTCAATCTCGTCAATATACACAATGCCCAATTCGGCCCGTTTCACATCGTAATCGGCATTTTGCAGCAGCCGCAGAATGATGTTTTCGACATCCTCGCCCACGTAACCAGCCTCCGTGAGCGTCGTGGCATCCGCAATGCAGAACGGAACATCCAGCACCCTTGCCAACGTTCGCGCCAACAAAGTCTTGCCGGAACCAGTGGGACCAATCAGCAGAATGTTGCTTTTCTCGATCTCGACTCCGTGGTGCTCGTCTTCGAGCGACATGGGTATGCTCTTGCTGCCAAAGTCACTGGAAGGCTTTTCCGACTGGATCCGCTTGTAGTGATTGTGAACGGCAACCGCTATGGCTTTCTTGGCGCGATCCTGTCCGATCACATATTGATCAAGGAGCCTTCGAATATCGGCCGGTTTGGGAACATTCAGGCGGTGCTGCTGATTCTTGCGGCCATTTCCTCCGCCATGTGTGCCGAGTTCCTTGTCGAGGATGCTTTTGCAGACGGTGATGCAATTGTCACAGATATAGACACCGGGGCCGGCAATCAGCTTGCGCACCTCGCCGTGGGTTTTCCCACAGAAGCTGCACATCGTCAGATTGGTTGGGCGCGCCACTTGGTGTCCTGTCGTTATGCGGGTTTGTCTGCCTTCTTGTCGGCATCGCGCCGTGATTTCACGACTTCGTCCACCAAGCCGTAATCGCGCGATTCAGCGGCCGACATGAAGAAATCCCGGTCGGTATCGCGGGCAATCACATCCAGCGACTTGCCGGTATGGAGCGAAAGAATCTCGTTCAAACGATCGCGGAGACGGAGAATCTCCTTGGCTTGAATGCTGATGTCCGACGCTTGTCCTTGGACGCCACCCCACGGTTGATGAATCATGATCCGCGCGTTGGGCAAAGCGTACCGCTTCCCTTTGGTGCCGGCCGCCATCAACACCGCGCCCATGCTGGCCGCTTGCCCCACGCAGTATGTGGTCACGTCGCATTTCAGGAATTGCATCGTGTCGTAAATCGCCAGTCCGGCCGTCACTGACCCGCCCGGAGAGTTGATGTAGAGGTTGACGTCTTTCGCCGGGTCTTCCGATTGGAGGAACAACATTTGGGCAATGATGAGATTGGCGACGTTGTCGTCAATCGGCGTGCCGATGAAGATGATGCGCTCCTTCAGCAGTCGCGAATAAATGTCGTAGGCGCGCTCGCCGCGGCCGGTCTGCTCGACCACCATCGGGATCAATACTTGTGAGTGTTCCATAGTTCCATGCCTGTTTGTCGTTATGCGGTTTGTCTCTGCACCTTAGCATTGGCCACGATGTAATCAAGGGTCTTGGACACCAACAACTGCTCTTCCACGTTCCCCAAGGCTTCGCGCTCCGCCAGTTGCTCCCGCATCTTCTGCGGAGTCAGACGGTACCGCACGGCCATTTGTGCGATTCGTTCGTTTATTTCCTGTTCGGTCACTTCAATCTTTTCCTGGCGCGCGATTGCCTCCAGCACAAACGAGGCCCGCAGCCGTTCCTGCGCGTTCTTGGCGGCGTAGCTGTAAATCTCGTCCTTCTTCTGTTCAATCTGCTCGCGGGCAATGCCCCGCGAAGTGTTGTCGCGGACCAAATCATAGACAATGTTCCGGGTCTCGTTGTTCACCAAGGATTCCGGCAACTCAAACTCCGCTTTGGCCAACATCAAGTCCACCGCTTGCCGTCGCATGTCGTTGTCGGCCTGCTGGGTCCGTTCCGCCTTGATATCGTCGCGGATGGCTTGGCGAAGCTTTTCCATTGTCTCCTGATTGAACTGCTTGGCAAAGGCGTCATCCAAGTCAGCCAATTTCTTTTGTTTGATGCCGGTTACTTCCACTTCATAGACGGCTTTTGCGCCGGCAATCTTGGCTGCCGGGAAATCGGCGGGAATTTCCACGTTCACCTGCCGTTTCTCGCCCAGTTGCGCTCCCGTCAATTGATCGCAGAAGCCGGGTAGGAACGAATCGGACTTCATCAGCAACCAGAAATCCTTGTACTCACCGAACAGCTTTGATTCCGGCACCAGTTCCGTGATCGGTTTGCCGTCAACCGTGCCTCGAAACGAGATGACCGCGTAGTCATCCATCGCCAAGGCTCGTCCGGTCACATCCACAAACTCCGCGCGTTGGTCGCGCAGGGATTCGACAACTTTCTCCACATCGTCGTCCGAAACCGGCGCCTCTTTCCGGGTCAGTTCGATGCCCTTGTATTCCGGCAAGGCGAACTCGGGCGCCGTATCCACCTCCGCCGTGAACGTGTAGGGTTGCCCCGGCACGTATTCCTCGGCCTTGATTTCGGGATAGCCGACTACGTGGATGTCCAGATCGTTCACTGCCTTGCGGTACGCTTCAGGAATTAAGCGGCTCTTCAGTTCCTTCAAGATTTCATCGCCAAAGCGTTTTTCGACGAATGGCTCCGGTGCCTTGCCGGGCCTGAAGCCCGGTATGCTGGCCACTTTTCGGATTTCGCGCAGAACTTCCGCCCGTGTGCCGGCCACTTGTTGGGCATCCACTTCAATTCGCAACTTCTTGCGGCACGGTCCGATATTTTCGATGGTTACTGGCATGAGATTGGTCTTTCCTTGCTGTTGGCGCTCCACCGTTGGAGCGCGTCAAACTAGGGTAATATCAACAACATCGTCAAGCGCGCTCTCGTGAAAAGTGATCACAGTTTTGAACGCAATTCGCACAATTCGGAACAACCCGGTGCCTGAGCTTCATTGAATTTCTCAATAGTGAGCAGAAAACGGATATTTCGCTCGATAACCCGCCCGTTTACCGTGATGGCACCGCCCCTGCTATGATTTCACTCACCCTATACACATACCTAATACCTCGTCGAAGGCGTTCTCCACGCCAACCGACCAAAGAGGCCGAGGCCACACACCTCGGCCTCCCTTCCTTTTAGAGGGCATCGTTTCCACTGATTTGCTATCTTCCGCCCATGCCCGGCACCCAGGAGCCAACTCAATGCATTGAAGGCACGGTCGAGAAAATCCTCTACTCCCATGAGGAAAACCATTACACCGTCGCCCAACTTCTGCCTGAAGGCCGAGGTCGCGTCGAACTCATCACCATCGTCGGCAATCTGGCCGCTCTCCAAGTGGGCGAAAGCGTCCGCGCCTTCGGACGCTGGACCGTTCACAAGCAGTTTGGACGGCAATTTCAGGTTGAAAGACTCGATTCTGTTCTCCCCCGCACAATCGTTGGCATCCGCAAGTACCTAGGCAGCGGGCTCGTCAAAGGCATCGGCAAAACCTTTGCCGACCGGATTGTGGAGAAGTTTGGCGAAAAGACATTCGAGGTGATTGATCATTTTTCCGGCAAGCTGCGCGACGTGGAAGGCATCGGACCCGAACGCGCGCGCCGCATCAAGGAGGCATGGACACAACAGAAGAGCATCCGCGACATCATGGTCTTTCTGCAGGGTCACGGAGTGGGCAGCGCGCACGCCGCAACAATCTACAAGCAATACGGCGAACAAGCCATCGCCCAAGTAACCGAGAATCCCTACCGGCTCGCTCGGGATATTCGCGGGATCGGATTCAAGACGGCCGACAGCATCGCCAGCCGGTTGGGCATCGCTTTCGACTCGGTGCATCGCCTCAAAGCCGGCATCATTCACACATTGGAAATCGCCACCGACAACGGCCATGTTTGCCTGCCGCGCGCCCTGCTCATCGAATCGGCCCGGCAACTTCTCGAAGTGGAACTGCTCCCGATCGAGCAAGCCCTCCAGCTTCTCGCCCTCGAAGGCGGAGTCACCGTTGAAGATGAGTACATCTTCCTGCCCGGACTTTACCGGTGCGAACGCAGCGTGGCGGAAAAAATCCACTCGCTCCGACAAACCCCGGTATGCCTGCCTCCGCTTGATCCGATCAAAGCCTTGGCGTGGGTCGAGAAGCAAACCGGCGTCGCCCTCGCGCCAGCCCAACGCGAAGCCGTCAACACGGCGCTCACGTCAAAGCTCACCGTCATCACCGGCGGTCCCGGCGTCGGGAAAACCACCATCATCAACAGCATCGTGAAGATTCTGCTGGCCAAGAAATGCCGGGTCATGCTCGCCGCTCCGACCGGGCGCGCCGCCAAACGCATGAGCGAAGCCACCGGATCCATGGCGCAGACCATCCACCGGTTGTTGCGCTATGACCCGCATGAAGGCGGATTCAGCCAAACAGAAAAACGGCCGCTGAACACGCAGATGATCATTATTGACGAAACCTCCATGCTCGACGTTCCCCTCGCCTATCACCTGCTGAAAGCGGTTCCCAACGACGCGTCGCTGGTGTTCGTGGGAGATGTGGATCAACTGCCTTCGGTTGGTCCCGGTAACTTTCTGCGCGACCTGATTGACGCCGATGTCGTGCCCGTCGTGCGGTTGACCGAGATATTCCGGCAAGCCAAGGACAGCTTGATCATCACCAATGCGCACCGGGTCAACCGCGGGCAGATGCCGGAAATGACAACCGAGTACAAGAGCTCGGACTTCTTTTTCATCGAGGAAGACGACCCGCAACGAGTGCTGCGGACCGTGCAGACACTTTGCTCCGAGCGCATACCGAAACGGTTTCATTTCGATCCCATGAAGGACGTGCAAGTCCTCACACCGATGCACAAGGGTGTCTGCGGCTCGGAAAACTTGAACCGCGAACTTCAGACCGCGCTCAATCCTGCCGGCCCCCATGTGCAGCGATTTGGGCGAACGTACCGGGTTGGCGACCGGGTCATGCAGATTCGCAACAACTATGACAGAGACGTGTTCAACGGCGACCTCGGTCGCATCGCCAAGATCGACCTTGTGGACCAGGTCGTTCGCGTGGACATGGACGGACGCGAAGTCGTCTATGAGTTTGAGGACATGGACGAACTCATGCCGGCTTATGCCATCAGCGTCCACAAATCCCAAGGCAACGAATACCCGTGCGTCGTCGTGCCGCTGCTGACGCAACACTTCATGCTGCTCCAACGCAACCTACTCTATACCGCCATCACGCGGGGCAAGAATCTGGTGGTCATTGTTGGCTCCAAGAAGGCATTGGGCATTGCCGTCCGCAACAACAAGACTGCGGACCGTCACAGCCGCTTGCGGGAACGCTTGCGCGGATCGCTCAGCCGCGCCGCGTTCACGGAGAAACCGGCAACGTGATGCCCGCTTTGAACTCCAGCGAGACGGCATCGTGGGCTTGCGCTTCCGCACCGGACAACGTCAGAAGGTCCCCGCCCACCGAGAGCACTCGGTGTATGTGTTCGTTGTAGGATGCCCAGAACTCATCGCTTTGTTCCAAGTGCGTAATGCCACCTTTGAACACAAACCCCGAATCGGGTGACACTTGATACACGTATGCCCCTTGGAACACGTACCGGCCATACTCCCAGGGACTTCGCGGCGCATCCGGGTCATCATGCTGGGCAACGGTGAGGGGGAAAGCCATCAGCCCGCGCGCCGCATCGAACATGAGTGCTTTGTGATTCCACAACACCTCGGAATCCGTGCCGCGCGCGCCAATCGTCACCGATGACTTCTCCACGGGATTCGAAACGTCGCTCACATCAAACACGGCCAGTTTCATTCCTTGATAAAACACACGACCGGCCATCCACGGATCGCTGCCGGATTCGTCCTCATAGACCACGGCGTCTTTGCCAATGCCGATGAGATGATTCGCATCGAGCGGATGCAGATAGTTGCTGTAGCCGGGAATGTGCAACTCTCCCAGCACGACCGGATCGGCGGGGTCGCTCAGGTCAATCACGTGAAGCGGGTCAATGTTTCGAAACGTGACCAGATAACAGCGCCCGCCGATGAACCGCGCCGCGTATATGCGTTCACCTTCCGCCAATCCTTCGAGCGCGCCGACGATCTTCAATGTTTCATCCAACACATACACGTTGTTGCTGTCCTCTGATTGCTGCCAGACACCGTGCGTCGTGGTGGCCACTCGAAAATGCCCTTCATGCTCATCCATCGAAAACTGATTAAGAATGGAACCGGGCACCCTGCCCTCTCCTGTCGGCGCAACCGTGCCGTCATTGAGAGCGAATCGGAATATACGGGTGGATTCCTGCGGTTCCTTCTCATCTTCATCGTCAGCAACGTCGCTTGCCGGTTCCGTTGCCAGAACAGGAAGGATGAAAATCGGTCCGCCCCAACCAAACTCCGACCCGGCCACATACAAGTTCTGGCGCGACGCGTACACTTCGTCGCCGGCTCCCAAAATCGCTTTCACGTCAGCCCGCTCATCGGGGCGATCCAAGCTAAACCCGGCCACCACCAAATAGTTCGGCTCCGAGAACCCATCAATATAGAATATCTCCGCCGCTCGCAACCGTCGAAACCGGTTTCCTGTGGCCGTGTCGCGCATCGCCGGGACAACACTCCGCATCGTGCCCCTCTCGCCCGCAACCCGCAGCATATAAAAGTCAGGATACTGCCGCGTGATCAAATAAACATGGGCGTCCACCTTGCGCGATGACACGTGGTCGCCTTCCACTTCAACTTCCCGGACAGGTTTCGGCTGCGCAGGATCCGACACGTCATAAACGATAGCCTGGGTAATGGAGGTTCCAAAGCGGACAAACGCCAGTCGCGCGCTGTCAGTGTCTCCTTCCATGGGTCTCCAATTCGAACCGATAACCACCAGGTGATCCCCATCCAGATACAGGTTGATGGGGTAGAAGTTCTCATCTTGGAACTCGATCTGTCCCACCACCGCCAATGCGGCTGTCGGATGACAACGGATCACCAACACTCGTCTCTCGTTGATCTGGTAGATAAACCGTCCATCGGTCTTAACCACATCGGCCTCGTCCACGCCTTCCACCTGCACATTCGTTGGCGTGAAGGAAGGAGCGCCAGCACCGCCACCGCTGTCAGTTGAGACATTGGCCGCCACCATGATCTGCCGTACCCACACAGGGCCGCCCCCATAAAAATGCCGTGGTTGCGATTTGCGGATCATTTTGAACAACTGCCGATGCGTCTTCGCTTGCTGCAGCGATGACGGTTCTTCCGCCCTCACCGGCTCTGCCGCCGGTATCGTCATCCACATCACCGCCACTATTACTGTCCCGTTCTTTACCCATGTGCTCGCATTCATTCTTTCTCCCTCACCTTTCTCGACTATTCGTTATCAGTTTGCCACACAACCCTGCCGGTCTCGTCCTCCAGCCAATACGTTGCAATCTCCACCGGTGTCAGCACGGCCACCGGCACCAATACACCCGACGTGGAAACAATCTCCCGTCCCACGCTCGCCGTTGGAGCCAACGTCAATGTTCCCAGTTCGTCACTGATGCCGTTCGCCAACAGCAGGCGTTCGCCGCTGTCCCGCCGACTCACCACAAACGCGTAAAGCCGCCCCGGCTCCAAACCGTGCGCCTCCACGTAAATTACCGGCCCGTCTTCTTCACCAAACAATGGCAGATGATGGATGGTCACGACGACCGGCCCGATCGCCCTCTCGCGTCCCGCTCTGCGCTGTCGCGATGACCAATTCGACGACTTCGGCTGCGGCGCTCCGTCCGGCAGCAACACGACGCCCGTGCCGGTCTTACCGGGCTGGGTCGGCCTCAACTCCAAGTTGCCGGATCCGCCCTGACGTCCGCCGGCAAACCCGTCCATTTCATACGCGCCGCTGAGCGTATGCGACTCCTCTGGAGGCTCAGTTCTCGCGAACGTCTCCCGCCCCGGCTCCGCTTTTCCCGTCTTGCGGGAAGCCACTTGCGACGATGGCCCGAATTCCTTGACGGCCGGGGTCTCCGCTGAATCCAACCGATAGGCGCGATTCACAAGCATCAGGCACGCGACTGCGGCGGCCGTGCCCAACAATACCCAGCGGACGAATTCCGGTCTGATGACGGTTGCCTGCCTGGCCGTGCCGGCTTCGGCCACGGCTTGCCGACAGCGCGTCATCATTTGCTGTCGCCGAAAAGCAGACACCGCCGGTGCGCTGAACACCGATTGCATGAGGCTCTCGAACTTTTCGTCGCGAGATGGATCCCTGCTCATGTCCAACCTCGCTTTTGGAGAAGGTCGGCGACAGCTTGCCTTCCCAGATTGAGCCGTGACTTGACCGTACCGGCCGGCAACTCCAACACTTCGGCTATCTCCTCAACCGACAACCCTTCTCCGTACCGCAACACAAGCACTTCACGGAGTTTGGGAGATACTCGTTGCATCATGGCTCGCACCTCCACGACCTCGTCAGCGCGTTGAAGTTCGATGTCCGGGTTGTCATGGGGGTCGGGCACGACATGCAACACGCTTTGGCCGTCTTGTTCCGGGAACCAGCGGATGCGGTCCACCCACCACCGTTTCCGTCGTTGCCGGCGGTAATGACGGACAAGGATTCGGTAGAGCCAGGTGTAAACTTCACAGCGACCCTCAAAACGGGGCCACGCTTTCCAAGCCTCAACGAATGTGCCCTGAGCGATGTCTTCCGCTTCCACGGCGTCACCGGACAAATGGCAGGCTGCCTGGTAAATACGATCCCAGTGTTGCTCCAACACCCTGTCGAAATCGCCCGGTTGACCCATGAGCCGTTCACATTTGGTTAGTGGCAGGCACGGCGGAAAAGGTTCAGTGATTTTTCACAGCACCTCAACTTCCATGCCGTCTGATCATAGTGGATTGATGGCCGTTTTCCAATCTGACAGCGGCCCCGGTTGTCCTGCGCTCTTGAAATTGCCGGGCTGGTTCGATAGGACTTAACCCAATGAACTTCATCTTGTTCCTGTTTCGGTCGTCGCTTGGCAAGAAATACCTCATGGCAGTCTCTGGTGTGGCCTTGATTCTCTTCGTCGTCGGTCACATGGCCGGCAACCTTCAGGTGTTTTGGGGACAAGATGCCATCAACAGCTACGCGGCTCTTCTCAAATCAAAGCCGGCTTTGCTCTGGTCAGCGCGCCTGGGATTGCTCGGCGTGTTGCTGGTGCATCTCACGGCAGCGGCGTTGCTCATCCAGCAAAACCGGGATGCCCGAACCGAGCAATACGACAAACAGGAACTCGTGGCCGCCAGCTTCGCTTCCCGCACGATGGCCGTAAGCGGATTGATTGTGTTCACGTTCGTCGTCTATCACCTGCTTCATTTCACGATCGGCAAAGTGGATCCCGCGTTGCTGGAACTTCACGATGTCCAAGGCCGCCACGACGTGTACCGCATGATCATTACCGGCTTCCAGAACGGCTGGGTGTCCGGTTTCTATATCCTCGCGGTGGGACTGCTGTGCACCCATCTCAGTCACGGCGCCACCTCCATGATGCAATCGCTCGGCCTCAAGAACCCCAACAATAGCCGGTGCATTGACACAACCGCGCGCGTTTTCGCCGCGCTGTTGTTCCTCGGTTACATATCCGTGCCGGTCTCGGTGCTGGCCGGCCTCCTCAAATGACCCTTTTCACACCCGCACTTCCATGAAACTCGACTCCAAAATACCGGCAGGGCCGATGTCCCAGAAATGGGACAATCACAAAGCTCACATCAAACTGGTGAATCCCACCAACAAACGCAAATACGAGATCATCATCGTGGGCACCGGACTGGCTGGCGGGTCAGCAGCCGCCACACTCGCGGAACTGGGGTACCGGGTCAAATCGTTCTGCCTCCAAGACAGCCCGAGACGCGCCCACAGCGTCGCCGCACAAGGCGGCATCAACGCCGCCAAGAACTACCAGAACGACGGCGACAGCGTGTACCGCCTGTTCTACGACACGATCAAAGGCGGCGACTTCCGCGCCCGGGAAGCCAACGTCTACCGGCTGGCCCAGGTCAGCGTGAACATCATTGACCAATGCGCGGCACAGGGAGTGCCGTTCGCACGCGAATACGGCGGACAGCTCGCGAACCGTTCTTTTGGCGGGGCGCAGGTTTCCCGGACGTTCTACGCGCGGGGCCAGACCGGCCAACAATTGTTACTGGGCGCTTACTCCGCCATGTGCCGTCAGATCGGACTCGGCAACATACAAATGTTTCCCCGCACCGAGATGCTCGACTTGGTCATCGTCAACGGACAAGCCAAGGGCATCGTCGTGCGCGATCTGGTGACCGGCAAGATTTCCTCTCATTCAGCCGACGCGGTTGTCCTGGCGACCGGCGGCTACGGCAACGCGTACTATCTTTCCACCTACGGTCGCGGCTCCAACGCCACGGCCATCTGGCGCGCCCACAAGAAGGGCGCGTTGTTTGCCAACCCCTGCTTCACCCAAATCCACCCCACCTGCATCCCGGTAAGCGGCGATTACCAGTCGAAACTGACGTTGATGAGCGAATCTCTGCGCAACGATGGGCGCGTCTGGGTTCCGAAAAACAAGGGCGACAAACGGCCGCCCCAACAGATTCCCGAAGAAGATCGCGATTATTACTTGGAGCGCAAATATCCCTCGTACGGCAACCTGGCCCCACGCGACATTTCCAGCCGAGCTGCCAAGCAAGTCTGCGATGAAGGCCGTGGCGTTGGCGAGTCAGGACTCGGCGTCTATCTCGATTTTTCCGACGCCATCAACCGTCTCGGCAAACACGTGATTGAGGAACGGTACGGCAACCTCTTCGACATGTATCATGAGATCACCGGCGAAAACGCCTATGAAAACCCCATGCGCATCTTCCCGGCCATCCATTACACCATGGGCGGATTGTGGGTGGATTACAATCTCATGAGCAACGTGCCCGGCCTCTTCGTCATCGGCGAAGCCAACTTCTCCGACCACGGCGCCAACCGCCTCGGAGCCAGCGCCCTCATGCAAGGCCTGGCCGACGGTTATTTCGTTCTCCCCTACACGATCGGAGACTACCTGGCCGGCCTGAAACCCGGCAGCCGCCCCTCGCCAGACTCGCCCGACTTCAAGCTGGCGGAGCAAGAAGTCACCGGGAACATTCGCCGCCTGCTGGCCATCAAGGGACGACGAACCATCACCGAATTTCACAAGGAACTTGGCCGGATCCTCTGGGAACATTGCGGCATGGCGCGAAATGAGAAGGGCTTGAAACACGCCCTCCAATTGATTCCGCAGTTGCGCCAGCAATTCTGGAGAGATGTCAACGTCACCGGAGAGAACGAGGAATTCAATCAGGCGCTGGAACGGGCCGGTCGCGTGGCGGACTACCTTGAATTGGCCGAACTCATTTGCCGAGACGCGCTCGCCCGTGATGAGTCATGCGGCTGCCATTTCCGGGAGGAACACGTCACGGACGACGGCGAATGCAAACGCAACGACCAGGATTATTCCTACGTTGCCGCGTGGGAGTTCGCCAGTGAGAACCGTGAACCGGTGTTGCATCGAGAACCACTCACCTACGAGGAACTCCAGATGGCCACGAGGAGCTACAAGTGATGAACGTCAAACTCAGGGTCTGGCGGCAGAGAAACGCCCAAGCGGAAGGTCACTTCGCCGAATACGAAGCCACCGGCATCAATCCCAACATGTCATTCCTGGAGATGCTCGATGTGGTCAACGAGCAAATCACCCGAAACGGCGGCGACCCCATCGCCTTCGATCACGATTGCCGCGAGGGCATTTGCGGAATGTGTTCCTGCGTCATCAACGGTGAACCGCACGGGCCGGAAAACAAAGTCGCCACGTGCCAAACTTACATGAGAAGTTTCTCCGACGGCGACACCATCACGGTCGAGCCGTTCCGCGCTCGCGCGTTTCCGTTGATCAAAGATTTGGTCGTCAATCGCAGCGCGTTTGACCGCATCATGCAGGCCGGTGGGTTCATCTCCGTGAACACAGGGTCGGCCCCTGACGCCAATTCCATACAGGTGCCGAAGCCGGTGGCGGACCTTGCGATGGACGCGGCAGCGTGCATCGGCTGCGGCGCTTGCGTGGCTGCCTGCAAGAACGCCAGCGCGATGTTGTTCGTCGCTGCCAAAGTCTCCCATCTCAATCTCCTGCCCCAAGGCCTACCGGAAAAATCGCAGCGCGCGTTGGCGATGGTCGAACAAATGGACAAGGAAGGTTTCGGCGCGTGCACCGTGACCGGTTCCTGTGAAGCGGTCTGCCCGAAGGGCATCAGCCTCAACTTCATCGCCAAACTCAACCGCGACTACTTGGGCGCCGTTGTCAGCGCCAAGCTGTAACCAGGCCGGAATCAGACCTCGTTCGGATGCTGCTTGGCGAGACGTTCGGCCCATTCGGACCGGCCTGTGCGTCGCAGCCGCTCCAAATACTTCCGCATATTGCCGCGCGTGTGAAGAGGACCGCCCTCACACATGACCGTCCACATCGGATCATGAGGATGCGAAGCGGTCCGCATCATCTTTCCGTGCCAGTCGTCCAGCAGCGCCATGGCCCGGCTCACCAAATCAAGCCGTTGGCCGGCCAGATTGAACTGCTCGTGCGGATCGTTCTTCAAATCAAAAAGCATCACATCAGGAAATCCATGATGCCCATCGTGGTAGGACCGGATACAGATGTAATCCTCGAACCGAACCGACCGCTGGCAACTCCACGCTCCTTGCGACACCACCAGATAATCACGGCCCTCCTGCCGACCGGAGCGAAACGCACCGGCGAAACTGGCACCATCCCAGTTGCCGGGCACCTTGCCACCCGCCAGTTCCACAACCGTCGCCGCCATGTCGAGATGATAATGCAACGCCGTGTCCACACGCACGCCACCCGTCACTCCCGGCCAACACACAATCAGCGGAACACGCGTCGTAATGCCATCCGCCGTCTGATGGTCGCCGTAGATGTTCAGTTCTCCAAGATTCTCGCCGTGGTCGGATGACACCACGATCACAGTCTCGTCCAACACCCCCTGATCGGCCAACGCATTCAGAATCCGCCCCACATGATCATCCGCGTAAAGCACGCCGGCATCATATCCATCAAACATCCTGCGCACTTCTTGCATGGAAGACGCCTGCACCGGCTGCCGGGGATACTGATCGAGCTGCGGAACATCATGGTCGTATCCCGGTATCTCCTGTGCCGAGTGTGGTCCGACTCCCCGCCAGTGCATCTGCCGCACATCCTCCGTCAACCACGCCGGCAAGGGCGAATCCTTGAACGGTTCGCCAAACGTCGCCGGTGCCCGGTACGGTGTGTGCGGATCCCAAAGATTCACATGCAAAAACCAATTTTCGGTCCTTCCGTTTCGCCGGATCCAATCCAACGCGACCGGCGAGACCTCCTCGGCGCTCTCCATGCCGCACTTGCCGGTGTTGTAGATTTCATTAAAGTTCGCATACCAATGCCAGGCTGAGTGCCGCTCGCCAAACGGACTGATGGTGACTGTCTTCAATCCCGCCTGCCGCAAACAATGCATCCAACTGCTCCGACTCAGCACGGAACGAAAGCTCCGCTCGCGTCCTTCGATGAACGGTTCAGCCGCGACGCCGCCGTGGTTGATCACCCCCGTGTGAATACCCGCCCGGCCGCTGAACAACGCCGTGCGGCTGGGAAGACATGGCGCATCGGTCACGTAGAAATTGTCGAATCGCACCCCGCTCGCCGCCAGCCGGTCAATGTTTGGTGATGTGTTCCGATGATAGCCGTAGCAACCAAGATGATCCGGTCGCAACGAATCAATGTCTATGTACAGAATCCGCATTTCATTCTCCTTGGATCAAGAAATCCACGTCCACTGGCACGCGCACCTTCCTGTTTCCCTTGCCCACCAGCGTAATCGCAGCGGCCGATGTCACGATGTCCTGCACACGATCGAAGTCGCGCGGAATCGCGGCCACGCCCATGATGTATCGCACATGCAGCGGTATGCGCGGGTTCAATTGATGACACGTCTTCAGCCCCCTCTTCGACAGCGAATTGGCGGAGGCCGATTCGGCCAACCCGGCATGGAAATAACTCGTCAAGTCTTCGACCCCCATCACGTTCACATGGCGACCGTTCCAAGGCGCGTAGTGCCGGCCGCCATTGGACATCCACAACAGCGTCGAAGCCAGGACGCGCGGATCTTTCAGCGAAAACCAGACATAGCCTTCCTCGGGAAATGCCACCGCATTCCAAGCCACCGGCAGCCTTGCGTCCGCCACCAGCCCGGCAATGTCCTCGTAGCCCCTTCGGGCCGGATACCGTGAGAGGTCCGCCATCTCACCAGTCACCATCGGAACACGCGTCAAATCCTTGAACACGGCCCCCGGCTTCAAAATGGAATAACCCCGGTTCTCCGGTCGCTCCGTTGGTTCCACGAATGTCTGGCCAAAGACAAATCGCGATGTCGAAAACCGGCCAGCGCCCAACCGATCCGGGAACTTCAGCGTCGCGTGATGTCCCAGACACATCGGCCCCGCCATCCCGCTGATGATGTGTTCCTGATAAATGCAGGACTGTCCCGCCAGCAAGCGGATGATCTTGTCCACCTGACCGGGTCTCGCCTCAGTATTCATCGCCAAATGCAGCCGGACCTCGGACGGTGCCTTCACAAAATCAACCAGTTGCCACATCCGATTCGCCGTCTCGCCGTGCGGCGGATGTTTCTCGCCCCGGTACGGTCGCGTGTTCCCACCGAACGGCATGCAGAAAAAATCACCGCGCAACACGCGCACAATATCGGGAGTTCCGGCCGGCAACGTTTCCTCTGCCCACGGCGCCACCGAGAACGGCTGCACCTTCTTTCGCCCCAGATGAAACGTGACCGGAGCCAGATGTCCGCCACGCACTGTCAACGCTGCTTGTACTGTCTTGGTCTCAAAAACAAACGAGGGTTGCCCCCACACCTTCCGCACACTTGGCCCTTTCATCGTGTCAGATTCAATCTCCCGTTTTCACCACGTCGGTTAGCACTTCCTTGCAGCCGCGGTCGATCTCCGTTGCCGGGCGTGGACACTCATCATTACCGGGCCAAGCATCGGGTTCACCATCGAAATGGAACTGATCCACCGTGGCTATGTAGCGGTAATCATCTCCCGTCGCGTCAGTGGCACAGTCAAACGTCACATCGTAGGATACGACGAACCCGGCGCCCGCCTTGATCTCGCGCGGCAGCCTCGCCACAGTATTTGACGACAGACTCATGGACAGAGTTCCGCAACCAAATCCCAGCGCTTCCACCTCCAAACTCACGAGCGCCTCCAACGCCACCGGATCAGCCACGATTTGCGGGTAGAGCCCCTTGTTCTGAATCAACACCGACACCCGACGGGTCACGGTCGGCGATAGGGAACTCAACACCACCCGCCGCGGCGCGCGAATCTTCAGAACGGCAAAATCACGGGATTGCACTTCCAGACACTGCGCCGCCGATCCGGCCACGCCACCGTCTGAGTCCACACTCGCGGTTGTCGTCACGAAGCCGGCCTGCCGGGGAATGATCGTGACTTCAATGAGCGCGTTCTGCCCCACCTCCATGTGCCCGAGATCACAGACCAACCCGTTGCTCGTCACAATCGAACTCCCCTGCGAAAGGGTCGCGGTCACGAATTCAGCGCCGGCAGGCAACGCATACGTCAACCGAGCATCGGCGGCGGCAACGGGACCCAGATTGGTAACGGTCAGCGAGATGACGGCGGACGAGTTCTGGTACAAACCCGCGGACGGTTCGTGGATGTTCACTGACAAATGAGAGGCCAATACCGGTGGTTCCGTCACCATGGCCAGGAAGGCATCCCGGTCGCCGCCCGCGTACACTGATTGAAACGCACCGTCTGTGACGGGAAAATTGCGGGAACTGGTTCGTCCCACGATCACCGCCGTCGAATCATCACGCATCGCCACGGCAACCGATGAGTCCGAACCGTTGCCGCCCAAATACGTCGAATAGATCATGGCGCGTCCGGTCGGGTTAAGTTTTGTCAAAAAGGCCTCCGTCGCGGGAAGATTTTCGTGGAACGAGTCAACTAGGGGAAAATCCGTGGAGCCAGTGTAGCCAGTGACGTAGATGTTGCCCAGGCGATCCAGCGCCAATCCCTTGCCGGTTTCTGATTCTTTGCCACCGATAAACGTGGAAAAAACAAGCCCGCAGCCTTTCGGGGTCAATTTCGCCACGAACACATCCGTCTCGGCGCTCTTGGCCGGCTGAACGGAATCGGGCGTCACCGGAAAGTCCGACGAACCCGCTTCCCCACCCACGATGGCGTGGCCATCGCGATCCACCACCAACGCGAGCGCGCCGTCGTTTTTGCGTCCGCCCAGGTATGTCGAGTAAATGAAAGCCGTGCCTTCGGGATTGATCTTGGAAACAAAAGCATCTGTCTTGCGTCCCTTCTTGGGCTGGAAAGAATTCTCGGTGACGGGGAAATTGCCCGATGATGTCAGCCCAGCCACATACGCACAGCCCGAGTCATCCACCGCCACGCTCAAAGCTGATTCACTGGTGGAAAAGGTTCGTTTCGAGCAGTTGTAGTCAATGCTTATCAACCCTCCGGTGCTGTCACAGCTCTTTTCCACCCTGGTCTTTGTGCCCTTCTTTCCGCCGAGATACGTGCTGTACAACATCACCGACCCGGTCGGATCAAGCCGCGTGACAAATCCATCCGAGACCCCCCCGAATTTCGCCTGCAACGCGCCGTCGCTCAGGGGAAAATCCTTGGAGGTCGTATCTCCGCACACATACAAGCTCCCAGCGGAATCAATCGCGATGGCGTTGGCCGTGTCGCCCTTCGTGCCGCCCAAGAGCGTCGAAAACACCAATGCGTTGCCGGCGGGCGCGATCTTCGTGACAAACGCTTCCGATCCACCCCCTGCCCAAAATGTCTGATACGCGCCCGCCGTCACAGGATAATCTTCTGATCTTGTTTCCCCGGCCACGTACACCGCGCCGTCGGCATCCACCTCCAAACCGTAGCCGGTATCGCCCTTGCTGCCGCCCAGAATCGCCGAGTAAACCAACTCCGTGCCATTCGAGTTGAATTTCGACACAAACACATCCGCGCTGCTGATAAATTGCTGCAGCCCGCCCTCTGTGATCGGGAAATTGGATGAAGACGTTCTTCCGAGGACGTAGAGATGCCCCGCCTGATCGGTCGCGACGGCATACGTGCGATCTTGATCCAAGCCCCCCAGAAACGTCGAAGTCGTCAATGTCGGGTCTATCACCACCGGCAATGTTTCATCATAACAACCCAACTCCACGCCAAAGCGCCCCGGCCCGCGTGGCACATACCGCCCTTCCACGTTACAGCGTCCCTGCCGGGTCTCCTGATACACAACCGGGCGGTGTTGCCACACAACCACACCGGCCATGGAGAGCCGAATATCCCCTTCGGGTGTGAGTCGCACCTGATCCGCACCGTCGAACGCCAGTTCAACAACCCGGTAATCCGCGCCGGCAGCCACCACAAAGTCATACTCCACGCTCTGTCCCGTCGCATAGACCACAACATCAACTCCCTCATACACATTCTGCCAGCTCACACGGTGGAACATCGGGACATCCGCACGCCAGCGCGCCGGGTCGTTGCCTGTAAAATACGATGTCTTGGCCGCTACCGGCTGAAGTTCACCGACGGCTGCCAACGCATCCGCGCCCAAGAACCGCACGCGGACAGGACGCCCAGCCGCAAGAATCGAAAGCTCGTCCGCCGCCAAGCCCATGACCTTCCCATTCATGCGCCCCACAAAAGGATACCGGCCATCATCACTGCCCGTGTTTGCCTCAAACAGCAGCGGCAACCTTGGTTCGACCGTTGCCCCAGCAGAAAGAAAGCTCGCTGCAAGGAACAATAGGATGTAAATGATACGCATGATGAAGACTTTCGGTACGCGGGCACCCGCATCATTGATTCACATCTCTCGACTGTCAAGGCGTGACCATGAGACGGCGCGACACTCTTGCTGAATGTGATCCGTCTGCAGTAGCATGCCTTCACAAACAACAACGCACCGCGAAGCAACCCATGATCACCATCAGCGACTACATTTCATCGCCAACCCATGATCCCAAAACACTCACGGCCGCCATCCAGAAAGCGATTGATGACGCAGCCGGCTCGGCCGACGGCGTCGTGGTCGTGCCGCCCGGCACCTACACAGTCTGCACGTTGCACCTGCGCAGCCGCGTCACACTGCATCTTTGTCCCGGTGCTGTCCTGCAAGCGCATCCCAATCTGGACGATTACCCCGAACTGCCGCGCGGACATAACAAAGACCGGCAACCCTACCACCTCATCCATGCAGAGAATTGCGACGATATCTGCATCCGCGGACAGGGAACCATCGAAGGCAACGGTCCCGCATTCTGGTCCGGTAAGGTCTATCCCGATATGCCGTGGATCAAAGCCAAGGACCGTCGCATCAGCCCGCTGATCGAAATCCGCAATTGCCGCAACGTCCTTCTCCAAGACTTCACCATCCACGACAGTCCCGGCTGGACGATCCACCCTTACAACTGCGACCACGTCCGCATCGAAGGCGTCACGATCAACAATCACATGTTCGGCCCCAACACCGACGGCATAGATGTGAACGGTTGCCGGTATGTGTTCATCTCCAACTGCCGCATCCACGGTTGCGACGACAACATCATCATCAAAGCCACGGAAGACGCCCGCGCCTCCGAATACATCACCATCACCAACTGCGTCCTCGAATCCAACTGCGCCGCCATCGGACTCGGCGCGGAAACACGTTCCAGCATCCGCCATGTCACCGTCAGTAATTGCACGGTCATCAATGCCATCCGCGTGATCCAAATCATCATGTGGGATGGTGGCATTGTGGAAAACGTCGCCATCTCCAACATGACCGGCCGCGCCATGACCCCGATCGGAACGGATCGCGCCATCCATCTGGACGTCCAGCAGCACCGGGGTGAAAACCCCGTGCTCGGAACAATGCGCAACATTCAAATCAGCAACATCATCGTGGAGACACGGGGACGCATTCTCATGACCGCCCAAGACGGTGCGACAATGGAGAACATCGTCCTACGCGACGTGCGATTGATTTATCCCGAAGTTGAAGATCCGGCCGTCACCATTCCCAAGAGTCGGAGCGGCCAGCTCAGCAACTTCAGCCCCGAATCCCGCGCTGTCCGCTCGGCAGTGGTCGCCGACAACATCCGCAACCTCGTACTGGAAAATGTGGCCACAACCTGGCCGGCGCATCCGACCGTTCCCATGCACGGGTTCTGGGGCCGCAACCTTGCCGGCGGTTCCATCCACTGTCCGCTCCTCACCTCCAGCCAGCCGCAAACCGAAACGATCAAACTTACCGGCTCCTGCCAAATACTCGTCCACGCTGAGCGGCCCTAGTTCACCAGCCAACCCGCCCTTTCCCCGGTGTGCTTGTGTTGCGGCTGTTCT
>CAZEQV010000013.1:0-23205 GCA_964514435.1 uncultured Verrucomicrobiota bacterium | reverse complement strand
GACGAAAGTGATATTGGCGGCCATCACACTGGATATGTTCGCGGTGTTGCTCGGAGGCGCGACGGCGTTGTTGCCCATCTTTGCCAAAGACATTCTGCAAGTAGGACCGGCGGGCTTGGGTTGGCTGCGGGCGGCACCGGCCGTGGGCGCCTTCGTCATGGCCATGATCCTTGCCCATCGGCCGCCAATTCAGAATGCCGGCAAGACTCTGTTGTGGGCGGTGGCCGGGTTCGGGATCGTGATCGTGGTGTTCGGTCTGTCGAAAAGTTTCTGGCTCTCGATGGGCGCGTTGATTTTGAGCGGCGCGTTCGACAACATCAGCGTCGTGGTCCGGCATAGTCTCGTGCAATTGCGGACGCCGGATGAGATGCGCGGACGGGTTTCCGCCGTGAACACGGTGTTCATCAGTTCCTCGAATGAACTGGGCGAGTTTGAAAGCGGAACCGTGGCGGCTTGGTTTGGGCCGGTCGTGTCGGTGGTCAGCGGCGGAATCGGGACTCTGTTGGTGGTGCTGGGGGTGTCGCGGTTGTGGCCGGAGATTCGGAAGTTGCGAACCCTGCACGAATGACAGGTGGCCGGACCGGTTATTCGAGGAACAACTCGTCAATGTCGGGCGCGACACCGAAGCTGGTGAGGGCATCGTTGTACCGGTAATAGACTTCCAAGCAGAGCGCCCCGAGTGCCGTGGTGTACACGCGTCCGCCCCGGTTGCCCCACTTGTCATCCTTGGGATCCCAGCTACCGGCGTGAGGTTCCTCGCGGGCTTGGTAGGTCAACAAGACATCGCGGAGTTTGCCGTTCCACCAGAGCCGGTATTCTTCGCCCATGTTGTGCATGGCGTATGTGGCGTAGTACCAGTAGTAAAAATCCTTTTTCTTCCAGTCGGGCGGCTGTGACCGTGTGATTTCAGCCGCGCGGTCGAGCAGGTAGTTTTTCACACCGGTGCCGGTGAACTGGCGGATCATCATGCCGGCGGCGGTCAACGCGGGATGTCCCTTGCCGTAATTCTGGTCAGCGGCAAACATATACCCCACTCCCCCGGTTGAGTCCTTGCTGCCGCCCTTGTCGGTGCAACTGTCCACAAACGTCAGCGACTGCGAATAGATGGCGTTGTTGAACTTCAAGCCGGCCAGCTTGGCGGTCTTGAACGCTTGCACAAACCAAGCCGTCACCGACATGTCGCTGGCTTCCGTCTTGGGTTGATACCGCCAACCGCCATCGTTGTTGACGGCTTTCTCGCAGTAGCTAATCGCCTTCTGCGCGGCGGCGGCGTATCGCTCGTCGCGCGTTCGCCCGTAGGCTTCGGCCAGCGCGATGGTGCAGATGGCGTGGGTGTACAGGCTTTGCTTGGGCCCAATGCGACCGGAATCGAGCTGGTGGCGCATGATTGCTTCCAGCCCCTTCGAGACCGTCCGCATATACTCGCCCTTGCGCGACGTGTTACCCCCGCCCATGAACGCCAACACGGCCAAACCGGTCACACCCAGACTCCCTTCCTCGGCTCCTTCATACTTCGCCGCGTCCCACATACCGTCCGACTCCTGATGTGTCGCCAGCCAATGCAGCGCGGAGTCCACCGATGTCCGCGACTGCAATCCTCCGCCGCGCCCGCCCGACAACAAGAACCTCGTACCGGTGCCGAACAAATTGATGTTCACCGAACCCAGCGTCCCCTTCGCCACCATGTCTTGCGGCCCCCACGCTTTGGGCATCGGCGATTTCAGCGGACGCCCCGGACGGGGGCCGACGTTGATGTAGTGGGTGCCTATCTTGTCGCTCGGTGTCGGTTCGTTGTACTTGAAAATGTCGGCCGCTCCTTCCGTCACCGCCGCGATGACCGGCATCGCCCACTCGACGGTGTCGCTTTCCACCGAGATTTCCGAAGGCGCGTCAATCACGTCCGCCGGCGGGATATCCGGCATCGTTGCGCCGGTCAGGGCCGCCACATCAATGTCCGCCACGGCCACGTCTTTGTTGGGACTGGCGATGAACATCGTGGACGATTCCGGTGCGTTCGGTTGCGTGGAGATATGGATGTCCGGCAACTCTATCCTCTCCGCGCCGTCGCCGGGCGGCATCAACGATTCCGCGTCCACATCCACCCGTGTCTCCTGCACCACGGCGCGCACCGGCTCCTTCAGGTCAAACTTCTCAAACGTGGGTTCGGCCACGGTGAATTGGAACTCTTCCAAGCGTCGAATCGTGTCGAGCGCCGATGGCCGCATCTTCCAGACGACCGCCACGCCGATGACCAACACCAGAATCACCAAGCCGCCCACGAGCGACCGCTTGTCGAGAATCACGTCTTCTCGTCCCATCATCGAACCGTCCGCCGCCAAATCAGCCGGCAACGGCGCCAGATGGTCGGGCACCGGCTCCGTCGCCGGTACGGGCGCGAGATGGGGCGCGGGTTCGGCCACCGGTACGGACGGCATGGCGGTCCGGGACGGCGCGTCACCCTGGTCGAATCGCGCACTCACTTCGCCAAACGTCACCACGTCACCGGCCTGCAACTCGGCTTCGGTGACGGCCGTGCCGTTGATGCGCGTGCCGTTGGACGAATGGAGGTCGCGGATCAAGACGCGTCCGGCCACGTTGAATATCTCGGCGTGGCGGACACTGACCGATGGCTCGTCCAGAGCCAGCACGCTGCCGGCATCGCGGCCAACCGTGATCCGGTAGTCCCGCAATTCCACCACGCGCCCGGCTTGATCACCCGTCAGGATGGTCAGCCGGGGCGCGCGGGCGGCGGATGATGGTGATTCGTTGGCCATGAATCAGGCGCCTTCGCGGACTTCGACAGTGGCGGAAACCTTGCTGATGCCGGCCTGGCCGCACGCGCTGAGCACCGCGGCCACGTGTTCCCATTTCACGCTGCGGTCGGCGCGGATGACAACCGATTGATCCTTGTTGCGGACCTTGGCGCGGCTGAGGTTGACGGTGAGCTGGGGCAAGGTGACCGGCTCGTTCTCCACGTGGTAATAGGGTTTGCCGCCGGGAATGTAACGGACGTTGACGATAACAGGCCGGGCGGGTGGTTTGTCCACCTTCACCGCGCGGCCGGTGGTGGGCAATTCGATGGCGAGGTCCTGCTCCAGCGCGTCCACGAACGACGAACAGACGAGCAGAAACAAGATGATGGCGAAGATGGCATCCACCATCGGCGTCATGTCAATGTGCATCGCCTCGTCTTCTTCTTTGAGGAACTTGAGTGCCATGATGGTCTCCTTGCAGGCTGCGCGGGTCACCAACGTTCCGCCGGTTTCTCGCCGCCGTTGCGTTTGCGCATGGCGATGAGGTGCAGGAACCGTTCCGCGACGATTTCGCACTCGGCGATGATCACGCTGAGTTTCTGGTTGAAGATGAAGTAGAGGAACAACGCCGGTATGGCGACCATCAACGCCGCGGCGGTGCAGAAGAGTTTGACGCGGATGCCCGACGCCAACGCCGAGGCCTTCGCGGCGCCGGTGGCTCCGGCCACGGCTTCAAACACCAGCACCATGCCGATGATGGTTCCGAGCAATCCCAGCAACGGCGCGGCCACGGCGATGAGGTTGAGGGTCTTGATCGGGATACGCAACCGAGCCACTTGCTTGCCGGCCGCCACTTCCACGCGATGCTTGATGTCTTCCATGTTGGAGTGATCGAGCCGGTAGGTCATCGCGCGGCAGACCGCCGCCATCATGCCGCCTTGTTTGTTGGAGAGATCGTCGAACCGCTTGATGTCGCCGGACACAAGCGCTTTCTCGGCTTGTTCCACAAACTCCGCCGGGCATTGGCGACGCACCCGGTAGATGATGAGGCTGTTGATGAACAGAACCATGGTCACGATGAACAGCAGCAGGATCGGATGCAGAAACGGTCCGCCCATGATGTAGATGTCCAGCAACGTCGTTCGCGCCACGATGTTGGCTGGGCCGCTGCCGGTGACCTTGGAAAACTTCTTGCCGGGATCGGCCATGCCGTTGATGCGTTCCAACACGAGCGCGCCTCCGTCCGAGCCTTTGCTGAGGATGCTCGACACCTTGAAGAACGTTTTCTCGTCGTTCTTGTAGGTGTCGCCTACTTCCAGCGCGCTGATGTCCGTGTCGGTTTTGATCGTGAATGTCTTGCGGTCGCCCGCGCCGGCTTCCTCCATTTCCGATTTGGCCAGCGATTCCTTGTCGCGAAGGATGGAGTCGAGGTCGAGGCGGTCGTCACCGGCCGCGTGGAGTCGCGGGCCGGCAAGGATCAGGCACAACCCGATGGTGATGGTCAGCAGTTTCTTCATATGCACCCTTTCTTGATGGCTATTTTTGTTTGGCAATTTCCTTCATGACCTCCGGCATCAACAGACGGGCTTCCTGGACAATCACGGGATTGCCCTTGGCGAACTCGCTGATGACACGGTCGAGGTAAAGTTTCGCTTTGTTCCACTGCCGCAATTTGACGGCGCATTTCGCGGCATCCAAGCACGCCGGTTCCCGCGCGAACACCGTCACGCTCTTGTCGAGAAAGTTCAGCGCCTCGGCGTACCGGGGAGGATTGAACGCCAGTTCATTGCGTCCGAGCCAGTACCATGCATCGGCTTTGACATCCTCGTAGGTCTCGCCTTCGGCCAAGCCTTTGAGCGACGATACCGCCACATCCACTGTCCCCTTGCCAAACATCACCCGCAATGCGTTGTACAAATCCATCCGTTGACGGCGGTCCGACTTTGGCCATTTCAAGGCAAACTCACGACACAGCCGGTCCACATCATTCCACGCCTTCGCTTCGACCGCGCCGCGTGTGGCGTTGACATAGACTTCTTCGAGCGCCTCGAACCTCGGATGATTGTCTATGAGCTTGATGAGCACCTTGTAGCCGTTGACGTAGTCGTAATTCCGGTAATGACTCTGTCCGAGCATGTACAAGGCGCGGTCGGCTGACTTGTTCTTCGCCAGAGATTCGTCCGTCATGAACGGCGCCAGCGTCTTGGCACATTGGCCCCAGTCGTTGTTGTTCCAATAAAGAAAACCGAGAGCGTACCGGACTTCGCCGAGGTCGAGTTTGGACGGTGGCTCCAGCCGGTAGCCGTCCCAGTTGTAGTTGCCCTGCCGGATTCGCTCGGAAGAAGGCACCGGAATCATCTCTCCCTTGGCATTGGCGTTGTTCACGCCGTACTCGTCGAGAATCGTCGCATACGCCTCGATGGCGGCGTCCTTCTGGCCGCTCTTGCCGGCATGAAACCCAAGCAACATCAGCGCGGAGATCCGGTACTTCGAGTCGCGCGCGCCGGACAGGTAGGGTTTGAACACCTGAATCAGTTTCGCAATCCGGTTCAGCGCGATCAATTCCCGCCCCAAGGCGTACCGGGCCATTTCTTCCTCGCTGTCCACCGCTGTCACCCGCACGTTGCGCTCCTGACGTTTCACCGACCCAACCTTCCGGTTCTTGTCCTGTCCGTATAACTGGAGAAACTTCTCGAACGCACCCGCGGCGAGTTCATGGTCACCGGCTTCGCTGTACGCTTGCCCGACGCGCAACATCGCGTTCTTCACATACGGCTGCAGGTCGGTGAACGCCGCGTCATTCGGGCGAACCCAGAAATGCATGGTCTTGTCGAAGTCTCGCGCTTCAAAATCCGTGGACGGATTGACCACGGTACGCCACATGGTTTCGGCGAACTTTCGTTTGGCCTCCTTGGACTGCGCGTCTTTGCCTTTGGCCAATTCCATCGCCAAAGCGTACCGGACTTCGGCCATGTATTTGTTGCCGTTGGGAAGATTCTTGGCAATCCACTGATAGGTTTTCACCAGGTTCTGTTCGTGGCGCTCGATATACCAGCAATGCGCCATGCGGATCGCCGCGTCGAACAACTGCGCCGTCTTCTCGTCGGGCGGATACGAGGCCTTGAGTGGGCCGTTCAGGTAATTTCCCTCCTCGTCACGTTTGGGACCGTACACATCGAGAAATTCCTGAAACGCTTTGGCTGCCGAACTGAAATCGCGTTTCAGCATGTACAGTTCGCCCAGATACAACCGCGATTCGCGAGCCAGATCGGAAGCTGGTCCCCTTTCCTCAATGGTGCGCTTGGTGATGGCAATGGCGTCGTCCATCATGTTGCCGGAATCCGCCCGCGTGATCAGGCTCTTCAAATAATCCATCGCCTTGCGTTCCTGGGCGGCATCGGGCTTCTCGGCCTTCGGATCAAGCTGCTGGCGCGTGATCTCGAACAACTCCTTGTAGGCTTGCACCGCCCGCGGTTTGTTGCCGGCCCGCTCCGCGGTCAACGCGAGCCGTTCCAAGGCGTTGAGCTTGTATCCGAGCGCGTTGTTCGGATCGAGCGAGACCACTTTCTCGTACGCCTCCACAGCCTTTTTCAGCGTGGCGACATCCTGCGAACTTTCCCGGCAAAGACCGATCTGCCACCAAATGTGCGCCTCCAGATTGTCCTGAGCCAACACATCTCTTGAATATGCTGTCAGCAACTTCTCGTACTCGGGACCCACGGTCACGATGGAAGCTTGCCGCTTCAAGCCGTCGTTGACCTTCTGGTCGAGCAGGAAGATCTCCAATTCCGCCGACCGAAACGCGCCGGGATTCTTTGCAATTTCCTCCCGCATCGCCTTGATGTCGCTCTCGCCGTACGTCTGCGGTGTGCCGGCTGCCATCTTCAATTCCTGCTCGCACTGCATGATGCGGGGCATAACGTTCAGTTGGGAACCTAGGCTGCGCAAGAGCAGGTAGTTCTCCCGTGCCGCCGCCCAATTCTTCTTGGCAAAGTGATGTTCCCCCAACCGGAAATAGCAAAGCTCCAGAATCTTTGACTTGTTTTCGCCCTCGGAATCCCGCGCGTACTTGGCCGCCTCCTCGTATCGCAACATCGCGGCGTCGGGATTTCTTAACTCGGTGAAATATATCTCCGCCGACTGAGCCATCGCCTCGGCGGCGATGCCGCGTGTCTGAAGTTCCCGGTTCTTGGAGACCTTGTCGAATATCTCCGCCGCTTCCTTGAACGATCCCCGGTCGCGATGGCACAAACCGACCAACACCAGCGAGGACAAGGATTCCGGTGACTTGGGGTAACGGGATTGAATCTGCTCACAAAGCGCCAGGGCTTGGTCGTGCTTCTTGAGTTCGCGGAAGGCGTCCGCCGTCCGCAGCAACAGTTCCGGTATCTGGGCGTTGTTGGGATACGAGCGGGCGAACTCCGAGATGGCGTTGATGGCCAGGTCAAGTTTGCCGGCATTGAGCCACAACACGACTAGTTTGGCACCGGCCGACTCCGCATAGGGCGAATCACGCCGCAACCGCAGCAGATTCAGTTTGGCCCCGGCATCATCGTATTTCTTGAGAACCGCATAGTATCCGGCGCAGAGGTTGAGCGCTTCCTCCTCATAAAGTCCTGCCGAACCTTCCCCGAGAAGTTTCTCCAACAAGACCGAAGCCTCTTCGTATTTCTTCGACGAAGCATGGTGTTTAGCCAGCAACACAAACGCTTCGGCGCGATTCCGAAATTGCTTCTTGTCCGAATCGCACACGGCTTTGAGGTTCTTCTCCATTTCGTCCATCTTGCCGGTGAGGTCGTAGGCTTTCGCCAACCGGAATTGGACTTCGACAACCTGACTGTGATCGGAGAACTGTTTGAGGAACGATTCGTAGGCTTCGATAGCTTTCGGGAGTTGACCATCGCGTTCAAACTGCTGGGCTTGTTTGATCAACTCTTCCGGTGACGCCAGCGCCAGCGTACCGGCCATTGTCAGAACAAGGAGATTGAGGAAAAGATTCTTCATGACGAGGCCGGTGCGCTGGCGAACACCGGGTTCTTCTTGATGTCTTCCACAAATGGCGAAAGCGGGTACCGATCCATCAACTGTTGAAACTTCTCCCGCGCCTTTTCGTTGCGGCCAAGTTCGATGTAGCACAACCCCAGCGCGTACGTGCCGCGCACCAACGTGTCGGTTCCCTTGCCCCGAAACAACAATTCCTCCAGCAATTCTCGGGCGTCGTTGTGCTTCTTCTGGACCATGTAGATCGCGCCCAGTTCATACAACGCCTCCGCCGCCAGACTGTCGTCGGTGGAGTTGGCGCAAGCGTTGAGCTTCACAATGGCTTGGTCGGCGTAGCCCTTCTTCAAATCGCGTTTGGCCAATGCGTAATAGACCCACGTGGCTTTCGCGACATCCTCGGGCGCCAGCCGGGCGCGTAGCGCCTCGGTCAACTGCTCGTAGCCCACGATCAACTTCTCCGCGTCGCGCGGGATGTCGCGCTCATCAGCCTTACCGGTCTCCACCTTGATGATGTACACCATCAAGTTGTTGATGAACTGCCGCAGCGGCCGGCTGTCCTCTTTCAGTAATGTCTCGTACGCTTCAAGCGCTTGCGGATAGTGCCGCGCCCGGTACGCCGCGCGGGCGTAACCATCCCGCAAATCAATGCGGTCCGCCGCGTCTTGGGCGCTTTCGAGGCAGACGGTGAACGTCTTCATCGCGCGGGGATAGTCGGCGACATCGAAATAGATCCAGGCGATCTCATTGGCCAGTCGTTGTTTCTCGCGCGGGTCGTCGGTGATGGCCTGCAGTTGCTCCATCGTCTCCAAGACTTTCCGGTAATCTTTGAGCCCTTTGTAGATGTCAATCATCATGCCGTACACTTCGCGGCGGCGCGTGGTTTGCGGGAACCGGCTGAGCAAAGTCTGCGCGGCTTCCAACGCTTGGGGCATGGCATTGTCTTTGCGGTTCACGGCCACCATGCGGAAGTAGGCTTTCTCGGCAAACTCAAGGTTCACGTTCTCCACCCGGTACGTCAGCCCCAGTTGTTCCATGGTGTCGGCCAGCACATCGAAGACCGGCACATTCTTGAAGGCCGGTCGGCTCACCGGCACGCCGATGGCCTGTGCGCTGGCGTCGGCGCGCACTTCGATGTGGGAGTTCACCGTGCAGAAATCCAACACCGCCGCCAAGGGTTTCTCCACGAACTCACCGGAACACGGTTCCAACAAGGCAACGGCGGATTCATAGGACAACATCTTCTTCATTTCATCGCGCGAAGGAGGTGTCCGGTCGGGCGGCAGTTTGTACACGACCAATCGCTCCTCGGCGGCGCGACCGTAGTAGTTGCCGGCTTCGCGGAAGTTGTTTTCCTTCTCAAACACCCAGCCAATCCAATACGCCGCCATTTGACGGTTCTCGTTTTCGGGATTGTCGAACACCTTGAGATACTCGCGCAGGATCACTTTCATCCGGGCATAATCGCGCAGCGAGTAGTAATTCAGCGCCACACTCAACAGCGCCCGCTCGCCATACTTGCTCTTGGGATCAATCTGGCGGAGACGATTGAATTGCTCCTTGGCTGCCTCAAAGTGTTCCGCCATCACGTCGCGGGCGACGATCTTCCACTGCAAACCCATCGAATCCAAGGTCTGGTTCAGCGCCTGCATCACGCTGGCGGGGTAGTCGGAGCGAATGCCGGGAAGCTCGCGAAACTCGGTCGCCAATTTCTCCTGGCGGTCAACGCCCTCCGCCCACACTACGCGCATCCCGGTCACCTGCTCCACACGCTGCAAGATGCTGTACAACAAGGCCGGCTTGTTTCCGAAAACCTCGCGGAACGCGCCGAACACCGCGCTGGCGGGCCGATAGTACAGATCCAACCGCCGCGCATCGTAAATCTCGATCAACTTCCAATTGTCTGTCTCGGGGTCGTCTTTGTCCTTCGGCGGTTCCAGCGTCGGCGTCCCGTCTGTCAGACCGATGGCGAACTCCAGCCGGTGATAAGGAAATTCGAGAATGTTCACCAGCGCCTCCGCGATGGTCGTGGGACCATCGGCGAGCGTCACGCGCTTCTTCTCCAGGTACGCCGCCACCGAACCGTCCACTTTGGAAGTCGCCCAAGTGAAGGGAACCTTGCCGGCCTTGGACAACGCCAGTAACGCCTCACCGGTTGTCAGATCACGCCCGCCTTTCGGCCAACGCATGTCCACCGTCTTTCGCAACGGAGGATACGTCTTCAGCAAATCATCATCACCTAGGGCGACAACGGACTTCGGAGAGATGCGAATCCAGAAACCCTTTTCCCGGTCGTCCTTGCCGGCCTCCATACCGGCGCGGCTGAACATCGTGCCGGCATTGTAGAGGATTTTCATCATGTCCTCTTGCGGAAGGTCTTTGCCGCGACTGGCCACGCCCGCCAACATCCGTCCGGCGTCGGCAAACCGTTTTTGTTCGGCGTACCAGTCCGCCAACTCCAACGACAACCGCTGCAGCCGCGGGTCGTTGCCGTAGTTGTTCTCCAACTCGATATATCGCTTCTCGGCCAGCTCCCGGTCCTCCTTCCGGTCGGACTTGAACAACGCTTCCACCAACGCAATCTCGATGCTGCGAATGAGGTCAAGTTGTTTCTTGTCCACCAACTTCGAGGCTGACGCGAGCCACGCAGCGGCCCGGACAGCTTGCGGGCCTTTCACATAACGGATGGGGGGTTCATCCGGCTTCGACGCCGGTGGGGCGAGACTGGCCAGTTCGCACATGGCCCGCGTGTACAGAACCTCTGTCTGCAGCGCGTTCCAGTTCGACTCCGACCAACCGGCGCCATTATATGTATTGCGGTCGAGCAGCCGGTCGCATTCCGCGGCTGCCGCCGCGTAATCCGGTGCCCGCAACAGCTTGCCGGACTTCTCATCGGCAACGCGTTTGAAATGGTGACGAATCAGGCTCATCAACGCTTGCGCCGCCTCCACGCTGCCGGGTTTGTCCCGCGAAATCTTTTCCCACACCTTCAGGTTGGATTCGCCGGTATCCCCGGCCACCAAGACTCCTTTCTCGGCCAATGCCCCGGTCTTTTCCCGAGCCTGCTTTGCTTCCCCCGACAATGGATACTTCGCAAACAACCGGCCAAACGTGTCGCCCGACTTGCGGTACAACTCACGGGCCTTCAACTCGTCTTTCTCGCGGTTGCCTTGTTCCAGAAGAATTTCGCCGATTCGCAGCAGCGCCGTGGCCTCGTAGTCGGCCGAGCCGGCTGCGTTTTGAAATGCTTTGAGCGCGTACTCCAGCAACGATTTGTCCCGGTAAAGATTCCCCAGCGTGAGTTGGGCCTGATGATATCCGCGAGCTTCCGCCGGTATCTTGCGGAGCGGACCTTCCACCTGATCCACGTTGGCCTTGCCGGATCGCATCGCCGACAAACCGAGGATCAAATACATATCCCACTTCACCGGCCCGTCCGGCACCGTGTCCAAGTAACCGTCGCCGGTCAGGTAGGAAGCCACGCTGGCGTAGTCTTGCCGTTCGTAGGCGAGCTTGGCCATGAACAAGCGGGCGCGCTGTTTGAGGTCGGGTTCGTACCGGATATTCTCGAACCACTTGATCGCCTCGCCGGCATTCTTCTTCTCCATCGCCAACATTCCCAACTGCAGCGCGGCGTTGTCGTGCGATTTCTTGGCCGTGGCCGGCAGGGGGCGATTGTCGCGTTCGTATTCGCGGGCGACCTGGCGAAAGTTGTTCACGATCCGCGTGTACAACGCGACGGCTTTGTCTTCCTGCTGCGTCTTGCGATAGAAATCGCAAAGGATCTCATCGGCTTCCATGCCGGTGGCGTAGTCATACTTGGCGAGATTGGCTTGGATGCGTTTGTGAAGGTCCTCGATCTCCTTCTCAGCCGGCTTTCCCTGCGACGTCAGGATCAACATCTGGTACGCCAACAGTTTTCCCACACGCGCGTCGTCAGGGTACCGGCCGAGGAACTCTTTGATCTTCTCGGTGGCTCGGGTCGTGTCGTTGATCCGGTAGTAGGTGCAAGCCAGCCGGTAATCAGCGGTCACTTTGTCCGCGCCTTCGAGATACCGGGCGGCGTGAACGAAACACGGCCGGGCCAGTTCGTATTGCCGGGTCATGTAGTATGACTCGCCCAACAGCAGGTATTCCTTGCCGGCTTCCGACTCCGGCCGGTTCTTTACCGCTTCGGAAAGCACGCGGATCACGTCGTTGTACTGACGGTTCTTGAACAGTCCCGCCGCGCGAGACAACGCCTCCGTGTCCTGCGCGACCGCAAACGTCAGGACCAAGAGCGTCCCAACCAACGTCACCGCCCCTATGCAAAATCGTCGCACCATGAAACCGCCCACCCACACACCCATGCAGAAACACCTTGGCCTGCTCAAAGTTGCAGCACGTGTTTCACGGGAGTGCCGAAAAAAATACCCTCGCTCTTGCGAGCGAGGGTCAGCTTCCGACGGGATCGAGGTAGGATTGTGGCGGCGTTTGAGGCGAGTGCGATGCTGGGGTGCTGTCGTGCATCGCGGATACACCGCGCGTGGCATTGCTACCATCGTTCTCCCCTGTGCCAAACAAAGGTCATCCCCGTGACGTTCCTGCAACAGATATACTCATAAGGTGGGCTGGTTCGGTGGGCGGATATCGCGTTTTGCGCAACGTCCGACACCGTTCGGCGTTCAAAAGCAGAAAGTTGAGTGAATCATGAATACAATCCTCGCAATCCTCCTGGCCACGACCGTTACCGGCTGGCGACATGACAACACAGGCCGTTTCCCGGATGCGCAGCCCGTCATAGAATTCGGCACGGGAAAAAAACGTAATCTGGAACACCAAGTTGCCGCACTGGAGCAACGCTTCCGTGGTGCTGGACGGCGACCGCTTGTACACGTGCTCCGAGCCGGCCACGTTGGTTTGCCTCAATGCCGCCGACGGCAAAGTCCTTTGGGAACGCGCCAACACCTACGCCGACCTCTTCCCGGCCGACGCCGCCAAGATCGCCGAAGCGCACCAGCAGGCCGAGTCGCTCCAAAAAGACGTGCGCGAACAAGAACGGGAATTGCGCGAGATGAAAAACAAACGCAAAGACGCGCCCGATGACAGCGACCTTGCCGCTCAAGAGAAACAGATCTCGGAAAAAGTCTCGGAACTGAAGAAGCGTCTCAGCGCAACTGACCAGTGGCGGATGCCCGGCGCGCATGGTGCCACCGGGTTCACCTCCCCCACTCCGGTAACCGACGGCAAGAATGTGTATGCACTGTTCGGGAATGGAATGCTCGCGTGCTATGATCGGGCCGGCAATCGTAAATGGTTCAGACTCGTGGAAAAACCATCAGCCGGTTGGGGACAAAGTTCCTCCCCTGTGCTCGCAGCCGGCCACGTCATCGTTCTGATCAATTCGTTGCACGCGTTCGATACCGGCACGGGAGAACCCCGCTGGCGCACACCGTCGAAACAGCGGTGGGGTTCACCCGTAACGGCACGCGTCGGTGACCTTGACCTCATCGTCACTCCGGACGGCGACATTGTCCGCGCTCGCGATGGTAAGGCGTTGGTCACCGATTTGAGTTCCCTCGACTACAATGTCCCGGTGGTGCAAGACAGCATCGCCTATTTCATCCAGCATGGCGGCAAGGCTGTGAAACTCCTACCGGATGGCGACAACGTGAAAACAGAAGTCTTGTGGACAACGAAGCCAAAGAATGACCGGTACTATTCATCCCCGGTCGTGTTTGATGGATTCGTATATGCCATCAATCAGAAGGGCGATTTCAGTATGATTGACGCGAAGACCGGTCAGGTGGCCTTGGAACGCAAGCTCCCGCTCGAAGGCACCGCCTACCCCAGCATCGCTCTGGCCGGCAATCATCTGGTGATCGGCAGTGAGAACGGCACGACACTGGTGCTTGAACCCGGTCCCGAAGCCAAACTGATCGCCACCAATCGCCTGCCGAAATACCGCAGCAGTCCTGTTTTCGCGGGCCAACGCATGTATCTGCGGACACTGGAAGGCGTGATCTGCACCGGCAGGTAGTCTTCCTCCCACAAAAACGTCAACAGGCACGGCAGAACTTCAGGCTCTTGTTCATGAACAAGAAAACACCGCCCGGGTGCGCCCTGCAGGCGAACCTGGCTGTGTTTTCATTCTGGTAACTCTTCCTCAAACCGTAGCAACACCATGATTACTGGTATTGGGCGAACTCAGCCGCCACGCGATCAAGTTCACGTTCCACATCCATCAGTGACTCCGTCACGTCTTGCCCATGGTCGCTCGCTTGACGAATCAGCCCTCTTGCCGAAGCCACCGTATTGGCTGTCAGTTCGACTTCCAACATCTTCTGAATGTCGCTCAGGTCTGACATGAAAGGGACCAGCCGAGACTTGGCTTCCTGCATTGCTGACAGAATCTTGTTGTACGATGCTTTCCGCTTGGCCATGCGGCTTTCGGCCCGTTTCCGGTTATCCGGATTCTGGATGGTGTCGGTCTGTTTCTCCCAATCAGTGAAAAACGCTTCACCGTTCGCTTTCATGGTATCAGCTCGTTCAGCCGCTTTCTTGGCTTGTTCTTGCATCTTCACGAGTTCGGACTTGTACTTTTCAAACTGCGGACGCAGTTCCACGTTCTTGGCAGTGATCCGCGTTCGTTCCTCCACGGTCACGGCAATCTGACGCCGCGTATTAACAGAATCATCCCGCAGGCTCTGCATCTTCTCTTTGACCGCGCTGGCTTGTTCGGACGCGTCAACGGCAAACACCACCGGTGCGGATGCCAACGCAAGCACAAACATGCCTGTGAGGAAGCCTGTTCTGACTGTTGATCTCATACTGTCGTTTCCTTGTTAATAGGGTTTTGGAATATGCCGGTTTGTAGGCCGTCTTTTGTGGTGATGTGAAACTACAAACGACATTTTGAGGGATTTCCTCATTTGCATATTGTTCCTATAACAGCCGTCCTCAAAACGGGCTATTAGACCAAAGTCGCACACATCAGACTGACCCATCACTCGCCAAAGGCCTCGCCGTGTTGGCTGCAGTCACCGGCGATTTCATTGCTGGACTACTGCTTGCGTTCCTGCTAGAAGATTCGCGGCGAAGGTGCTGCCAGTGGCAGATAACCAGGAGACATTATGAAACGTATTATCGCATTGGTTTGCACATGTGCAGTAGCAGCAGTGTTGTTGACAGGATGTTCCGGGATCACGTCGATCACGGGCGGTGCGGGCGGCAGCCTTTTCACGCAGGTGAATAATGGTGTTGCTGTAGGCACGGCAGCGGGGATGAGCAAGGTCGGTATGGCCAAGTCAACGGCCATCATCGGCATTGCGACCGGTGATTCGAGCATCTCCGCCGCAATGAAGGCAGGTGGAATTACCAAAATCCATCACATTGACTGCAAAGTTACATCCGTGCTCGGTATCTATGCCGAGTACACAACCGTTGTTTACGGCGAATAGTCGGACGTTTAACCAGTAAACCCGCCACGGGCAGCCCTTCGCCACCATTTCTTGCCAGGCAGGTTTGCGAAACAACGCCGTGTTGCCGGCTTTTCCCACACCGAGCCGAAAGTGACCCAGTTGTAACTTGTCTTCACCGCCCATCGTGGTACATCTTCACGGCACAAGGAGGATGCGTCCTGCTCTGGGACGCTCCAAGCAGTGAACTCCGCCAACCGGAGAAAAAAGGAGGAAGTGGGGAATGAAGCCGATCAAAGACGCGGTCGGGTGGTGCACACCCGGTGACCTTCGCAAACTGGCGCATCTGGCATCCCAAGTGATTCTCAATCGCACCCTACCGGGCAGTCGTCTGCGCCTGCGAACCCGGCCACAGCGTCCCGCCGACTACACGCCGCTGCCGTGGCGTAGCCGGTAGCCAGTCGCCAACCTAACTTGAAACCCGCACCGCCGTCGCGGTGCAGTCTGCTTGGCGCCACGCTTCATGAACTGCTCCAAGCTAAAATGGCATCTTGTCCTTCGATGACGAGGGAGACAGGCGTTGGACCCGCCCCGCTTTGATGGACACCTTGGTGGAAGTGCGCTACACCCAGGAACGATTATACCTACAACCCCATCCTCTCCCCCTCCTGCCCCCATGGGGACAGACGCCACCGCCCGTCCCAAACGCTGCGAGGAAGCGTTGAAACGCCAAGCCGTCGAAAACGGGCTGCGCAGCGCTAAACCCGGCACCCAAATCGCCCGCGAATCCGGCGTCAGCTATCCCGCGCTCAAGGACTGGAAACGCCGCTACTACGGCGACGTCACGCCCGCCCGCGCCGACCTGGAAACGCAGAATCGCGCCCTCAAAGCCGAACTCCAGCGCGTGCGCGAGCAACGTGACATTCTAAAAAACACTTTGGGCATCCTCTCCGAAACCCCCAAGAGCGCTACCAACGCATCCAAGCCATGAAACCCGACTACTCCTTGGCCGCCTTGTGCGCCGCCTTCAACGTGACCCGTTCGGGCTCCCAAGCCTGGGAACGGCGCGTGCCCAGCGAGCGCGCTCGAACCGACGCCCAACTCCAAGCTTCCATCGTGGCCATCCACACCGCCCATCGCGGCCGTTACGGTGCGCCGCGCATCCACGCTGAACTCCGGGCGCAGGGACAACGGCACGGTCGCAAACGCATCGCCCGCCTGCTGCGTCGCGCTGGCTGAAGAGGGCGGCGGCTATGCTGACCGCGCCGCTGCGACCCGCGACTTCTTCGCGTACGTCGAGTGTTACTACAACCGCCAGCGCCGGCACAGTGCGCTGGGCTATCCAACGCCGCTGGACTTTGAAACCAATGTCAATCAAACCTCAACCCATGCACCTCTCAGGGCGTACAAAAAATCGGGACAATCCCAAAACCGCTATTGAAAGCGTGCCGGTAAGGCTGCGTCGCCGGGCCAACCGGGAGAATCCCAACTTATCGGCGGGAAACGAACGAATTGCCGGCGATGTAAAACCTCAGATGCCGTTTCGCCCACGATCCCGCGTAATCCACACCAATCCGCGGCCGTTGTACAATCTGGAACTTCGATTCTTCACCCTCCGCAATGTGCAATTCGTCACTCAACAAATCCCAACCGTTCAATCGGCGATCAATATCCAACGCTCGACATAACAACCCCGGCCCATTTGTCCTACCGGAAACATTACGGATTGGCTCCACCGATCGAATCAACACCGCCGACGCGTGTCCCTTCCGTTCCGTGACCACATTAAAACAAAAATACACCCCATAGATCATATAAACGTAAGCATACCCCGGGGGACCGAACATCGGAGCATTCCGAATGGTCAATCCCCTGCATGAATGCGCAGCTCGGTCATGTTGACCGAGATAAGCTTCTGTCTCCACGATTCGCGCAACCTGTTCCCCATGCACCAACCATTTCCCCAACAATTCCTGTGCGACCACTTTCGTATTTCGGTCATAGAATGATCGAGGCAACCGATTCATACCCGCATACTATAACCGCTGCTTCCCCCATCCCGAGCACAAAAGTCCCCTCAACCATCCGACAACCTCGGCATTCATTGGAACGATCATTCCACAAACTGCACAGCTTCTAGATATGTGCATTTACAGGAATGACCATTCCTCAAAATGGCAATAAGGCAGAAACTACTGTTGGGGTGAGTTGGGTTGACGGGGTTGGTAGTATCGGCGCATGAATGTTTCGCGTTCTTGGAGGGTTTGGGTAGTGGGCGCATGTTTGGCCATCTCTTGCGGCGGGTTGACCTTCTATTTTTCGGTGCAGCGGTACTTGAAGAGTGATGCTTTCCGCGATCTGGCCGCCCGCAAGACTTCCCAATTCCTCCATGCCGAGGGCCAGTATCTCCCCTTTCATTGGGCAGGACGTGTCGTGTCGTCGGATGGATTCCATGGTCGGGGAAGCTCGGACAGCTTCTTGCGTGATGCTCGGGCTAACAAGTTGCAGGCGGCATTCGAGCCGTCGGGAATCCTCGATGGCGTTTGGCTAATCAGTGAACTGAACATTCAAGAGATGTCGCTGGCGATGGGTTTGCCAAGCGAACGGACGTTGCCATCTGATTCCAAATTTCCGGCACAAGAGCCGTCCAGCCCAGTTTGGGTGTTCGGTGCTTTGTTGCCCAAGCGATTGGAAGTAAAGCGTATCGTCATAGAACATGCCGATTTCGTCTGGGGACCGTCTTCCAAGCCGGCCGGCTCGGTTCGCGGTGTTGGTGTTGTGGCCGGTCCTTTGAAAGACGGTGTCTGGAATGTGACGGGGCAAGGCGGTGTATTTCATCAGTCGGACTGGCCAGAATTGAAGATTGAAAAGATTCAGATGAATTGTTCGCGTTCCGGGGTTCTGATCACGGACGGTCAATGTTGGATGAGTGACACCGGCAAGGTCAATGTAACCGGTAAGATTGAAGACTTGCCGCGCCCGCAATTGGACGTGTCGGTGCGTTATGAGAACGTACCGGCCTTGGAATTGTTGCCGGAGGATTGGCGGGCACGGCTCAAAGGGTATCTCACCGGTGCGATGCAGGTCAAAGGCGCGCTGAAATCACCGGACTCGATTACCGCCACCGGTATGCTTCAACTGGTTTCGGGGCGATTGGAAGCATTGCCGGTATTGAACCGGATCGCTCTGTTCACAGGCAGCGAGCGATTCCGGCAAATCGCGATCACGACCGGTGAGGCGAGTTTCTCCTGGTCGAAAGACACTATCGTTGTGCCGCAGTTGGTGATGGAGTCGGCGGGTTTGTTGCGAATCGAGGGCAAGTTCCAAGTGGTGAAGGAGATTATGGATGGCGCGTTTGTTGTGGGGGTGAAACCTGAGTTTGTGCGGTTCGTGCCCGGTGCGAGCGAGAAGGTCTTTACGGAGGAGCGAGACGGGTATGTGTGGGCTCCGATGAAGGTAACGGGACCGGTGGATGATTTGAGCGAGGATTTGAGCGCACAGTTGTTGTCGGCGGCCGGGAAGGAACTGCTGGAAGATGCCAAGTCCCTGTTCGAAAAAGGCAAGAAGGGGCTGTTGGATCTATTGGCGCCACGTGAGTAGTGGAAGGATACGAGAATGAAATTTCGGATGATACTGGCTGCGCTCTCGATCGCTGCAACGTCTGCGCATCCGCAAGACATAACGTGGCCGGCTCCCGTACCGGGTTGGAGAGCGCCGACAGCGGGGGAACATCCACGGCTTTTCTTCCGCAAATCGGAGGTACCGGCTTTGCGGGCACGGGCACAAACCCCGGAAGGGAAAGCTCTCGTCGAACGCACGGTCTTCCTGCTTGATGGCGCGAATCGTGTGCGCGATGGCAAACAGTTCACCATGTTTGACGCGGCCGCGTTCGGATTTCTGTATCAGGTGACCGGCGAGAAAAAATACGCCGAACTTGCCCGGCAATCTCAGGACAAATTCTGGACGCCCGGCGCATTGGACAAAGATGACCGCTACTCGTTGATGCCGCCCAACGAAGAGATGCGCGCGGGACCGTCCCTCTATGCCGTCGCCCTTGCCTATGACCTCTGTTACGACGCGTGGCCATCTGATTACCGGAAAGAACAAGCGCAGAAGATATTTACATGGAAAGGACGCTGCAAGAAAAACGGGCACGAAGTCTCACTGGAATCCATGTCCATACGCGCTTACTCGCCCAATCCGGTCAGCAATCATTACGGCCTGCAAGTCGGCGGAGCCGGGCTCACGTTGTTGGCGCTGATGGGGGATCCGGAGTTGTCCGCTGAACAAAACGCGCAAGCAAAGGAATGGTACGAAACCGGCATGTTCAAGCAGGCACGCAAAGTTTTCCTCGAAGACTTCGGCGCGACCGGCTACTTCGCCGAACACGGCGGACCGGGCGTGATCGCGATGAGTTGGACGATGACGCCGTGGATCAAAGCAGAACGTGTGGCCGGGGGACGCAACTGGCTCGGACATCCGCAGTATCCGAACCCGGAGTGGATGTCGTTGCAGTTTGTGTTGAAGACAATCGCGTTCAACGGAGTGCCGATGTATGCGAATCCCGCGCCCGGCCGGGGCGGTTACGGCGGCGATGTGCTCGAACAAAACGGCGGCCACCATGCCGGTTACTTCTCTCAAGGACTGGGCGCGATACAGGACCATCGCAAACCGGCCATGTTGTGGGTGTATCAGACATTCGTCGAACCTTACGAAAAGGCCCAATACAAGAATGCGTTCCCAACATCCGCCGCCCGCAGTTTCGATACGTTCAACTACCCGCACCGGCCGATGTACGCCTTCGTGAACTGGCCGGCGACGGCGGAGAATCCGGAAAAGACCGTCCCGAAAGCTGCCGGTGATCCGCATTTTGGTCAATACGTGTTTCGCAACCGCTGGAAAGACAATGACGACACCATCGTCTGCATCACGTTTGGGGCGCGGACATCCGACAACATCCGCCGTTCGATGGTCTGGAGCCTCGGTCAACAGATGACCTTCGGCACGATCCTCCCGGTCACGACCGGTTCCGGCAAGATCGGCAAAGCGGTCATAGACCACTGGCAACCCGCCGAGGACGGCTCCGGCATCGTGTCGGCAGGCGGAACATCCATCGGCGTAGATTTTTCGATGACCTCCGGCGCGGAAGCCGTGGTGGTCATGGTCGGAAAAGGCGCGGACGGCAAGCTTGGCGGGAAGTTCGACGCCGCGAAAACAAAAGTCCAAAATGTCGGCCCGTTTCAGGTTTTGACGCTTTCGCCCGATGGCAAGCATCCGGTCGCTCAACTACAAGGCGAGAAAGTTGTTCTCGGTGGCCAAACGATTTCGTTCGACGGAAAGAACATCGTCCTCGCCAAAATGGCCGGGCCGCCGAAACTCAAGATGTAGCGGAAGCGATTTCATTGAACCGGGCGAGCGCGCCAATGACAATCAATACGAAAGCGACGTGGCCGGCCTTCCTGTTTGACCGCCGCCCTCGACGAGTGACAGTCGGCAAATTGAGTCCCTTGCACCGGTACGCCGTGGATTGAGGAGTAGTCAGATGAGCGTTTATGGAAACGGACCATGGAAAGAAGGTCGCGCCACGGCGGTAAGCTTGTGTTACATCGGCCTGACGCCCGCGCAACTGGCCATTGTCACCGCCAACCACTTTCGTGTCGGCATCCGCGCCACCCTCGTGTCACGCGAGGCCAATACGGAATTGGCCGGTCGCAACTGGGATGTGGTGTTGCCGGAGCAGGTCGCCGATGCCGGCACTCTCGTCGCCGATGTGACCGGTCTGCGCGAACGAATGGAAGCAGCCTGCCGGAGTGGTAGTTGGACGATCTGGCGCCTCGACGGAGAAGCGGTGAACTCCTTGGGCGCGCAAGGACACGCTGCGCTGTTGGACTGGCTCGGACAAGAACACGCCCGAATCTGGTGCGCGCCCATCCATGACATCAGCCAATTCCGCACGAGCACGAAAGAGTAAATCGTGCTCCGAAACGCTTTCCCTACAATCCTTGTGACCGAGGCAATTGTCCCGCTGGTTGCCCACAAGGTTCCACAGCGTCACAAAGATTCTCATCCTTCTCCCGACCGCGCGCCAGCACAAGCAACGAAACCGCGAGGCCATTATTTCGCCGATGGAGGCTGCCATTCCTTTTCGCCAAAGCAGTAGAGATAGGCCTGGGTTCGAATGAACAAGCGGTTGCCGTGGGCGGTCGGATGCGCCCAGCCCATGTGAATGCGGCTCATGCCAAACCGGTCAATCGCCGCTTGCCGGACTGCATCGGGTTGCTTGCCCTCCAGGATGATCCCGATGCCGGTTTTGCCGCCATCCAATCGCGACAAGCCGAAAGTGATGCAATGGTTGCCCAACTCGCGCGACCGTCGCACATACAGACCGTCGCGGCTGACAAACCCGGCCACGTAGCTGTGCCCCGGCAAGGAGGACAAATTCTTGCGGATGGTTTTGCCGGTCGCCGCATCCCATAGGCCGGCCGTGGTGATGAAGCCCTGCGGGACGGCAATCAGACTGAGATACCGTTTGTGCGCATCGGCGCTGCTTCCCGGCGAATCGCTATCGGATGCGAGGTTTTCACTGCGGTTCCACACCTCGGCGCTGGCCAGTTTGCCGTTGTCAAGCCAGAGCCGGTGCGCCACGCCGTCTTTGCCGAGATGGATGTCACCGTGACAGGATGCGGTGGCATAGACAACATCGCCATTGGCGTTGAACCAGCCGAGATGGCGCCCGTCGCTGATACGGAAAACGTCGCCGTTGGCGACAATCACCACCCGAACATTCTCTTTGGTCTTGGCGTCGGTAAGCGTCATCACAACGGGCGTGCCGCCCGGCCCCATGTGACCGCCGTAATTGCGCGGAATCTTCGGCGTCCACCAGTCGCGCGCAGTTTTCGGTTGGATCACCTGCGGCAAATCGGCTTTCCACGCCAGCTTGCCGGTCTTGCCCTCCCACGCGAACACCGCCATGCCGGTATTGTTGAAGTAGATCAGTTTGCCATCGGCGAACACGGGCGAGGCCATGTGCCGATGCACACCGGCAAAAAATCCGCCCGGCCGCGCCCCGACCTGCATGTCCGCCGCCCACCGCAGTTTGCCGTCGAGCTCGTAGCAGACCACGCCATCAGGCGACACCACCGCATACACGGCCGTGCCGTCACCCACCGGCGACGAACACGTCGAGCCGTACCACGGCCAGTCTTTGTTGTGACAATGGACGTAGGCCCGGCTCTGCCAGGCGGCTTTGTATTCGGCTTTGCGTTGCGGATGACCGTAGCGGCCCGTTTCCTGCCAGTAGCCGTCCGGCGACATATCCGCGTATCCATCCGCTTGGGCCTGCTCCAACAGCTTCTGCCGGTCGGGCGTCAACTCGCCGGGGCGGCCGCCCTTGAGCCGGTCCTGCCACGCATTGCGCTCGTTCGTCATGCCAAACCAGTTGTCGCGGTCGTTGTCCCAGAAAATCCGGTTCCACAACTGCATCGTGCGCGCCCAACCCTCGACTTCCGCCCGCCGGATCTTGTCGAGCCGGTCGGCTTCCGCCTCGGGCATCGCCAGCAATTGATCAATCGGTTTCACCCATTCCAGTTTGCCGGTCGGAATGTCCACGCAAACCAACGTGTATCGGCTGTCGGTGCCCGGCACGGCTTCGCAGGTGACAAACACCTTGTTGCCGACGGCGACCGGACTGGACGCGCCCCAAGCCGGCAACGGCACGCGCCACAGGGCGTTTTGTTTCGTGCCCGGCTTCGGCCATTGGCCGCCCGGCAACGCGGCATACAACTCGCGCTCGTACTTGTTGCCGCCCGTGGAGCCGACCGGCTTGGGAACCCGCGCCGCCATATCCGGTCCATCGGCATCGTACCAGACAAACTCCGTCGGCAGTTTCTCAGCCGGCATGGTGCCACTGTAGTCGAAGCCGCGCCACGAGGTGACGAGTTGGTTTTGGGCCGTCGCCACCACCGGCACGACTAACAGGGCAATCAGGATTTGGGTCTTCATGGTTTCTCTCCAATGCAATAGAGGAACTGGTCGCTGACGACGTAGAGACAATCGTT
>CAZEQV010000012.1:7783-24746 GCA_964514435.1 uncultured Verrucomicrobiota bacterium | reverse complement strand
ACACATAGTGAAGAATGACGTAGTCTTCGCGGGGCACTCTTTCACTGCCGTCGAGGATGACCGGCAAGTTCGCCTCCAACACTCCGCGAGTATTCAACACGGCTTGTGGCGCATCGAGTCTGGCATCGAGCAGCACCCACCGCCGTTGTGCCAGGTCGGCTTCGATGACGTAGGCGCCGTGTCGTGGAATCTCAAGCAGGATGTCGTTGCCGGGTTGAACAAGCGTCGTCCCCGCCCCGCCGCCATAGTACACGCTCCATTCGCCGTTGGCCGTGAACTTGAACTTGTACTGCCCTGCCAGGAAAAACTGTTTCAGCCGCCACACCTGATTGCTGTGCGCCGTCATTCGATACCGGGGATCGGACGGGTTCCAGTCGTTGAACGTGCCGGTGGCATTGAGCGATTGGATTTCCTGCCCCGGCAAGCTCGAGCGGCTGTACCCGAGCAGCATGAAACCCATCAACAGAAAGCGCCGCATGGGCGACATTGTACGGGTGACACTTTGAAACTCAAGCGCCCCGCTTGCTTTTTTATCTTGGCCGCGACTGCACAGGAATTGACACCCTCGATGACGGTCGCTATCGTCGCCGCCCGATGGGGGAATCACACTCCAACTCGCCGCTCCAACGCACGCCTCTGTACGAAACGCACGTCCGCCTCGGCGGTCGCATGGTCGGATTTGGCGGCTGGGAAATGCCCGTCCAATACACCGGCATCCTCGATGAACATCTGGCAGTGCGTCAGGCGGCCGGGTTGTTCGACATTTCGCACATGGGCGAGGTCATCGTGACCGGCCCGGGCGCAGAATCAGTGTTGAACCAACTGCTCACCAACGATGTCCGCCGACTCGCCGTCGGCCAGGCCCAATACACGTTGATGTGCCACGAGCGCGGCGGGGTCATTGACGACTTGATCGTTTATCGCTTGGAACAGGCCCGCTACCTTCTCGTCATCAACGCGTCCCATATCCCCCGCGATTTCGAGTGGATGACTTCGCATTCCGCAGCCGGTTGCCAGTGGGAAAACGTCAGCAACCAGACGGCCGGCTTTGCGGTGCAGGGGCCGTCGGCGAAGCAGATCCTGACCGCCGCGGCTGACCTTGCCGGATTTCATTTTCGGGAGCTGCCGTTGGCCAACTCGGACTGTTGGGTGGCGCGCACCGGTTACACAGGCGAAGACGGATTCGAGATTTTTTGTCCGGCCACCGATGCGGTTCGGGTTTGGGACGCGTTGCTGGAGATGGGGCGCAACTTCGGACTGAAGCCTTGCGGATTGGGGGCGCGTGACACGTTGCGGCTGGAGATGTGCTACCCCCTTCACGGCAACGATATTTCGGAATCCACAACGCCCATCGAAGCGGGCCTGAGCCGGTACGTTTTCTTCGACAAGGGCGCCTTCATCGGACGCGAGGTCCTGGCCGCCCAAAGGGAAAGCGGACCGTCGCGAAAGTTGGTCGCGTTCAAGATGCGTGACAAATCTCCACCGCCACGGCAACATTACCCCGTCACCGCAAACGGTCGGGTTGTCGGCGAAGTCACCAGCGGCACACAATCGCCCTCGCTCGGAATCGGCATCGGCATGGCCTATGTCGAATCAGGCGTGGCGAAAGCGGGTTCCCAAATTGAAATTGAAGTGCGCGGCAAACCGTTTGCCGCCGTCATCGAAACCAAACCACTATTGAAGAAGACAAAATGAATGTTCCCAACAATCTCAAGTATGCGCCGTCACATGAATGGGTGCGCGTCGAAGACGGCGTTGCCGTCATCGGCATCACCGACCACGCCCAGCACGAGTTGACCGACATTGTGTTCGTGGAGTTGCCGGCCATAGATTCCGTTGTCGAAGCCGGCAAGGAATGCGCCGTCGTGGAAAGCGTGAAAGCCGCCAGCGACATTTACGCCCCGGTCTCCGGCGACGTGGTGGCAATCAACGAAGAGCTTTCGTCGCAACCCGAACTGCTCAACCAAGACCCCTACGTCAAAGGCTGGATGTTCAAAGTGCGCATGAGCGATCCGGCGCAAGTGGACGAATTGCTCTCAGCGGAAGCTTATTCCGAGCACATCGGCGTCTAGCGCAGTCGCCCCGCACATGAACCACCGCCCCATTCTTCCGTCGGTTTCGGACGACTCCTTCGTGGCGCGTCACATCGGACCGTCGCCCGATGAAATCGCGGCGATGTTGAAAGTGACCCGACACGCATCGCTGGACGAATTGACCGGCCAAGCCGTACCGGCCGCGATTCGGCTCCGACAACCCTTGCAGCTTCCTCCTCCACGGGGCGAACAGCGGGCACTGGCGGATCTTCGCGCGACCATGAACCGCAACCAGGTGTTCCGCTCGTACATCGGCACCGGCTACTCCACCTGTTTCACCCCGCCGGTCATTCAGCGAAACATCCTGGAGAATCCGGGCTGGTACACCGCCTACACACCCTACCAGGCAGAAATCGCCCAGGGGCGTTTGGAGGCGTTGCTCAATTTTCAAACGATGATTACCGACCTGACCGGCATGGATATCGCCAACGCTTCCCTCCTCGACGAAGGCACGGCAGCCGCCGAAGCCATGACGCTAAGCTGGTCGCTCCGCAAGAACCCGGCCGCCAGCCAATTCTTCGTCTCCGACGCCTGTCACCCGCAAACCATCGCAGTCGTCCGCACCCGCGCTCGGCCGCTCGGCATCGAGGTGATCGTCGGGGACGGCCGACAAGTGAACTGGGCCGCCACCTTTGGCGCGCTCGTCCAATATCCCGACACCTATGGAGCGATTCCCAACTACGCCGCGCTCTTCGACGAAGCGCACCGGCATTCATCGTTGTGCGTTGTGGCCGCTGATTTGTTGAGTCTCGTGCTGCTCAAACCGCCCGGCGAGTTTGGCGCTGATGTTGTGGTGGGAAGCGCGCAACGGTTCGGCGTGCCGATGGGATTTGGCGGGCCGCACGCGGCCTTTTTTGCCACTCGCGACGCCTACAAGCGCAACATGCCCGGCCGCCTGGTCGGTGTTTCCCGCGATGCCCAAGGCCACCGGGCGCTCCGTCTGTCCCTGCAGACCCGCGAGCAACACATCCGCCGCGAGAAAGCCACCTCCAACATCTGCACGGCTCAAGTGCTGCTGGCGGTCATCGCCTCGATGTATGCCGTCTATCACGGCCCGGCGGGATTGCGTCGCATCGCCGGTCGCGTGAACAACCTGACCGGACAACTGGCGCGCGGCCTCCAACAACTCGGCCGAAAGGTCCTGAACGACACGTTTTTCGACACCCTGCGAGTGGCCGCGGATGATTCCATCCTCCATGCGGCGGAAGCGCGCCGGATCAATCTGCGGCGATTCCCGGATTCCACCGTGGGTATATCGCTCGATGAGACGACCACCGAAGCCGACGTGGTCGAACTGCTGTCGGTGTTCAACAACGGCCGCGCACCGGAACTGCCGGCGGTGTCCGTCGGGATGGGGTTGCCGGCCGACCTGCGCCGAACCTCGGATTTCCTCACGCACCCGGTCTTCAACCGTCACCACACCGAGACGGAAATGCTGCGATATCTGCAACGACTGGAGTCGAAAGACCTGGCATTGAACCGTTCGATGATTCCGCTCGGTTCCTGCACGATGAAGCTCAACGCCACCGCGGAGATGATGCCGATCACCTGGCCGGAAATCGCGGGCATTCATCCATTCGCCCCGGCAGAGCAGACGGAAGGATACCGGCAGATGTTCGCGGACTTGGAGGCGTGGCTGGCGGAGATTACCGGCTTTGCGGCGGTGTCACTGCAGCCAAATGCCGGTTCGCAGGGCGAATATACCGGGCTGCTGGTGATCCGTCAGCATCATCTGGAACGCGGCGACAAACACCGCGATGTCTGCCTGATTCCGGTCTCCGCGCACGGGACAAACCCCGCCAGTGCGGCGATGGCCGGCATGCGGGTGGTGGCCGTGGCGTGCGATGCGCTGGGCAACATTGATTTGACAGACCTGAAGAAGAAGGCGGAAACGCACCGGGCCACTCTCGCGGCGGTCATGGTGACGTATCCGTCCACACACGGCGTGTTTGAGGAAACGATCCGGGACGTGTGCCGTGTCGTCCATGAAAACGGCGGCCAAGTGTATATGGACGGCGCCAACATGAATGCCCAAGTCGGGCTGTGCCGTCCCGGTGACATGGGCGCGGATGTCTGCCATTTGAACCTGCACAAGACGTTCTGCATTCCGCATGGCGGCGGCGGCCCCGGTATGGGACCGATTTGCGTGGCCGGTCATCTGGCGAAATTCTTGCCGGGACGCGAAGGCACCGGCATCGGCGCCGTGTCGTCGGCGCCGTGGGGCAGCGCCAGCATTCTGCCAATTTCATGGATGTATATCGCGATGATGGGAGCGGACGGCCTGACCCGGGCAACACAAGTGGCCATCTTGAATGCAAACTATGTGGCGCGGCGGCTGGAGGGATATTTTCCGGTGCTCTACAAAGGTCCGAGCGGTCTGGTGGCGCACGAGTGCATCATTGATCTTCGTTCGTGGAAGGCAGCCGCCGGTATCGAAGTGGAAGATGTGGCCAAACGGTTGATGGATTTCGGTTTTCACGCGCCCACGATGTCATGGCCGGTGCCCGGCACGTTGATGATTGAGCCGACGGAAAGCGAATCGAAAGAGGAGCTGGATCGCTTCTGCGAGGCGATGATTGCGATTCACGGTGAAATGAAGGCCGTGGAATCCGGGGCGATAGACCGGCAAAACAACCCGCTGAAGAACGCGCCGCACACAGCCCGGATGGTCACAGAGGATGATTGGCAACGTCCGTATTCGCGCCGGCAAGCTGCTTTTCCGGTACGCTGGCTCGAGGAGGGAAAGTTCTGGCCGCCGGTTGGTCGGATTGACAATGTCTATGGCGACCGCAATCTCTTTTGCACCTGCGCACCGGTTGAAATGGCTGAAACGTAGCTCACTGTTTTTTTCCGTTTGCGTGGCGCGGGAAGGGGATTATCTTCGGCGAGCGGAGGGCAGAGGTAAATGGCGAAAGCTCATGCACAAACTGAGATTTCGGTCCGGGTGGACAACTCGCCGGGTTCCTTGGGACGAGTGCTTCAGGCCGTGGCGGATCAAGGAATCAACGTGCTGGCTTACTGTTCTTACAGCGACCACACCGGCGCCCGGGTGCAAATGGTGGCCGACGACACCGCAAAGGCCAAACGCGCGCTGGAGCAAGCCGGTTACGATTGCCGCGTCAATTCGGTGGTATTGGTGGGAGCAAAGGACACAGTGGGCGCAGCCGCTCACATCGGCGCGCATTTAGGGATGGCCGGTGTGGATATTCTCTACTCGTATGCCTCGTCGGCCGGTGACGGACGGTTTGTCGCGGTCTTCAAGACGGCCAACGATGACAAGGCCATCCAAGCGCTGGAGAATTGTCCGATTGCCCACTCGACTTGATGATGCCGCTGCGGTAATCGCTCAGCGGGGGCCGAAGTTTTTCTGGGGTTCCGGCTTCGTTTCTTCGACGGGCTGTTTGGTCGTCGCCACGGGCTTCTGCTTTTGCGACGGCTTCTTCGCAGCCTTGTCATCAGCGGGTTCTGGAGCCAGATCAAGAGCCGTGTCGGAACGTTCCGGTTTCGGAAATATCTTTTCGCCGCCCTTGACCAGCACATAGCCATCTGGCTCCACGACCAAGCTCGGAGCCGACAGGACATCCGTGTACACCGCGCGGGAGAGAAGTTCCGCTTGCGGGCTTACGCGCGCATAGTTCAACTCACGAGCCGCGCTCCGAAAAAGCACATGACAAGCGCCCGAACGGTCAGTCATGGCGTGAAGGCTGTTTCCGGTCGGCACAAAAACTCCGAGATTCAACATTCCCAGAATCAAACCGCGGCTGTCATCCCTCACACAGAGATGGAGGAAGTCATAGTTCGTCTGACGGCGCACTTGGAGCGAGTACTGGCGCACCTCGTCGGCCTCGCGATTCGGGCCAATCACGCTCGCGGTTTGCGTCCAGATTTCGCGTCCTTGGATGATGTTGAACTTGACCGGCAGGGAAAAGACCTTGCCGCTGCCGGCATCCACGCGGGCATGGACCTGATACGAACCGCGCGAACGGATCTCCAACATCGGCAGAATGTCGAGCTTGCGGACGATGGCCTCGCCGGGATTGATCAAGAGGGCGGGCTGCGGCGCGGGATTGCCGACCACACGAACGGTCGCGCCACGATCATCGGAGCCGACCATTTCCAGCCAGGATTTTCCATTCCAATCATCGAGCTGCACGGGACGTCCACTGACGTTACGGATGGTAATTTCAACCGGCAACGGCTCATAGAGCAGATACGTGTCGCGCTCCATCTTGAGCTGGACCGAGACTTGGGCAGGGAGCGGATGGGCCAACGCGCCGATCAGGATTAGGACAAAGGATAGGAACAACTTCACGAGCACCTCATGTGTTGATGTGATTGACAACCTCCCTATACAGCAGGAGACGGGCAGCTACAAGCTTACAGGTTGCGCGGGGATACCGGCCTGTCTATGATTCCGCACGCATGGAAAAGATACTCATTGTGGACGACGATGCCGGCATTCGCCGTGGTTTTCGTCGGAATCTGGAGCGCGAAGGGCTGACCATTTTCGAAGCCTCCAACAGCGAGGAAGCCATCCGCGGCGTGGCGCAACATCACCCGGATCTGATCGTCATGGACATCCGCCTGGGCGGAGCCACCGGCCTGGAGACCTTGAAGAAACTGCGTTCACTCGACCCCAAGCTGCTGGTGATCATGATGACCGCATACGGCACGACGCAGACGGCCATCGAAGCGATGAAACTCGGCGCTTTCGACTACGTGCTGAAACCGTTTGATGTCCCCAAGATGAAAGAGTTGATCGAATCGGGACTTAAGACAGCACGCGCCATGCGGCAGGTGGTCAGCTACCAGCCGTTGCTTTCCAAGGAAGATTACGCGGAAGGCATCGTCGGCAAAAGCGATGCAATGCAACAAGTGTTCAAGCTCATCGGCCAGGTTTCGCAGTCGGACGCCACGGTGCTCGTGACCGGCGAGAGCGGCACCGGCAAGGAACTGGTGGCAAGAGCGATTTACCATCACAGCCAGCGCTCGGAGAATCCGTTCCTGGCGATCAACTGCGCCGCCATACCGGAGCAGTTGTTGGAAAGCGAATTGTTCGGACATGAGAAAGGTTCGTTCACCGGCGCCGTGGAAAGAAGGATCGGAAAGTTCGAGCAATGCGACAAAGGAACCATCTTCCTTGATGAAATCGGGGATATGCCGTTGGCGACTCAGACCAAGTTGTTGCGAGTGCTGCAGAACGGCGAGTTTCAGCGCGTGGGCGGAAACCAGACAATCAAGGTGGACGTGCGGGTGATTGCCGCGACAAACAAGGAACCGGAAACCTTGGTCGCACAAGAGAAGTTCCGGGAAGATCTGTATTACCGGCTGAATGTGGTGCGCATCCATCTGCCGGCCTTGCGCGAACGCTCGGGCGATATACCGGTGTTGGTGGACTACTTCCTGCGAGAGGCACGGATCAAGACGGTTTCACCGGCGGCATTGGCGATATTGGAGAAATACAACTGGCCCGGTAACGTGCGGGAACTGGAGAACGCAATCGAACGTTCAGTAGTGGTGGCAAGGGGAAACGCCATCTTGCCGGAAAACCTGCCGGATGAGGTGCGCGAGCCACGGACGATAACAGTTGCTCCCGATGATTTGTCCGCGGCCATTGATGCGGCAGTGAAGCCTTTGTTCGCACTGGCCCGCAAAGATTCAAGGTTCCGGCTCTTGCCGGCCGTGGAACGTGAACTGATCACGCGAACCCTGGCGGAGACGAACGGCAATCAAGTACAAGCCTCCAAGCTGCTGGGCATCACACGAGCCACGTTGCGGAAACGAATCGAGAAGTTCGGAATCGAGCGCCGGTTGGAAGTCAGTTGACCGGCTCAGTCGGCGACCCATGTGCTGCCGTTCCAATGGTACGCCTGCCAGGAGGCAACAAGGTAGCCGAGTGAGAATTGACCGGACCGCAACGCCTCGTCATAGTGGAACTGCACGGTCCCGTTCAACGTGATCCGGTCAGCCACAACTGCGCCGCTCATGTCACCATTTGCGCCGCCTCCATTGAGGGCAAAGCTGGCATTAGGGGCATACATGGTGCCGATCCAGAAGCCGTTTCCATTCACGCTCCACGAAGTGGAGGTGGGCAGTCCATACCACTGGTTATTGGCGGCCAAACCCGAGCCATTGACGACACCGTTGCCAGCTATTGAAACACTACCAGCCACGTACACCTCCAATTTGGCGTTGCCGGCCACCGCAATCTGTCCATTACCGGACACACTGGCATTCCCTGTGACGTACAGGCGGACCGTGCCGTTGGTGATTATGAGTTTGTTATTGCCGCTCAAGCTGACACTGGAGGCAAGATAATCACCACCGGAGAGGGTATGATTATTGTTTATGTTACCGACGCTGGACCAAGCCGTGGCCCCGGCCGGTAAAGAAACATTGGGAATATCCACCGCGAAATCGTTCCGTATCCAACCATTGTCAATTCCCTGCTGAACCGTGGTCGCTCGATTCGCTTCAACGAAGGTGGGACCGACGCTGCCGTTGTTTGCCATATAGACTGTGCCACCCGGACCGGTCATAACCTGACCGTAAATGTCCGCATTGCCAACGTTCACGCTGTTGATGATCGTGTCGTTCGATGCAATATCGCCATTGGGTTGGCGTTTGGCGAAAGAATAAAGTCCCGAGCTCGACTTCGTACTGTCTGTCGAATCAAAGCTGTCCGTATAGACACGATTGCCATTCATGTCCAGCGTGTGCTTGCTCACCAAGGCAACCGGGAACCGTGAGCTATTGGCGAGCACAACACGAACCCGCCGCCAAATACCGGCGCTGCCGCGCGCCGATTTGAACGCGTACCCGTACCCATCAATGTAGGGAGTGGATGTGCCTACGCCATACACATAGGAGTAGATGTATCCGATTGTCTTGCCGGCCGAGTTCTGAAGGGCAGTGGCCCGATAGAAGCTGTTCGCCCCGTTGCTGTACCAGCCGCGGGATGATTGAAATCCTTGATTGCCCACAAAATAGGGAAATGTGAACTCCGCAAATGCCACTTCCACGCCGCCTTCCGCAATGTGCAAGGCTTGGGTCCAATCGTGGGAGCGGTAGTTGATGGAGTACTCGTTGCTCAGCAAGGTGAGGATGCCGGCCGCGATGATGGAAAGCACACCGGCACCGACAGCGGCCGCCGTAATCAACGACCCCCGGCAATCTCTTGTTTGTCGAATGTTCATGTCGCACCTCTCATGGTTTGTTGCGCATATCCAAACGCGCCGAAAGATAGTCTTCGGACTGGATTTGGCTGACGACACGTTTGCGGAGTTTGATGTCCAGTTGGATGCCCTTGGCTGTGCCGATGACGGTGGTATTGCTGCCGATACGGTCGTAGAGCTTGAAATTGAGCTGGTAGATGTTCGTTGCCAACATCGAGGTCTTGCCGGTGCTGGAGTCGGAACGGTAAAGGGCACCCTTGTTGATGGAATACGTGATGGTCTTGTACGACGTCACAGCGCCACTGGACGAAAAACCCGTGGGCAGACGACAGACCAAGTTGGACGGGCCATAGGAAGTGATTTGATACAGCGTCCGCATATCACGGGAAAAAATATCCACGGCCCGACGACCGTCGGCATGAATCTCCGAATAGTTGGAGATGGCTGTGAATCCACGGACGGAAACGAGGTAAGTTGTAATAACGGCCCCCATGATGACGGTGCCGATCGTACCGGCAATCAACACTTCCACCAAAGTGTACCCACTGGTGCAACTGCGTTTGCCATGGAACCGGATGGACATGATTTAGAAAATGTATTTGTTGAGGCCGCCGTTGGCGACAACCGTGGTCAAGGTGTTTGTCAGTGTTCGTCCTGATTTTCCCTTCCACGTCACTTGAAGTGTGACCCGTGTTGCCGTTGTGGTTCCATTCCAGGTGGAATAGGAGCTTTGGATAATCCTGCCGGAGTAGATGCCAGCCGTGTCAGCGGGATCGGTAAAATTGCTGGAGATGCTGCTGAGTTGACTCCAACTGAGCAAGCGAATGTCCTCCATTTTCTGCTGTAGAACCTGGGATGACCGCGCGGTGCGGCGAATGTCAATCAGATACCGGAAACACTGCGTCATCACGGCCAGAATGGACGCCAGCACAAAGGCAAGGATACCGGACGCCACCAGCACCTCGGTCAAGGAAAACGCTGCTTGTCCACGAACTGACTTGGTTGGCTGTGATTGGCGACCTTGCATGGAATACCCCAGTGCAAATAAGCACGTCACATGCCGGGCAGTCTTCTTGCAAAAATGAAGGGGACGCCCAAGCGTCCCCTTCCCCAGTTATCGGCCATGCTCTGAAGTTACCGGTGCGAGAAATTCTGTTCACCACCCGCACCCGTGTCCTGGCTTTTGTTCGACTGCGAGCCTTTGGCCTTAATAAGGTCCCGGGGCTTGGCATTGTCTTTGGGCATCCACTTGTCGTTGACGTACGCCTCCCCGGCCTCGAATCCGTTGTAATGCTTCTCATACCCGGTCGCCATCTGCGCTTCAGGATTGACGATGGAAGGCGTAACGAAGATCAACAAGTCGCGCTTCAGCTTCTCGAGGGATTTGCTGCGGAAAAACACACCCAAACCGGGGATGTCGCCCAAGATTGGCACCTTGGTGTAGAGTTCGCTGGTATCTTGACGCATGAGACCGCCAATCGCCAGCGTGTTGCCGCTCTTGATCAACACGGTGGTTTGGGCCGTGCGCGCGTCCACAATCGGGATCTCCACGGCGCTGCCGGCTCCGCCACTGCGCAATGTCGTTGTTCCGCTCTGGCTGCTGGCCTCCGGCATCACTTCCAACGTGATGAAATCGTTCTTGTTGATGCGCGGCGTCACGTTCAACACTATTCCGATGTCCTTGTAATCAAACCCCGATATCTGCAATGACGCCGTTTGTTCGCTGAAGGTGTATTGCGGAATTGGGAATTGCGTGGCAATCGAGATCTTGGCTTTGCCGTTGTCGGTTGTCACGATGCGCGGATTGGCGAGCAGCTCCGTGTCCGTATCGCGGGCCAGATAGGAGAACACAATTTCCATCGAGCCAGCGTCTAGCAACGCCGTGGAGGGAACCCAAGGACCGCCATCGAGATTCTTTTCCACAGTGAACGGTCCGGCCGACATTTTGTGATTCAACAGCGTCGGTCCCCAGTTGATGCCAAGATCTTTCTTCGGATTCTTCGTGGTTTCCACGAACTTGGCCTCGATCATCACCTGCGGCGTCTGGGTATCGAGCTTTTCAACCAACGGCATCAGCTTCTTCAGGTTGGTGGGTGTTTCGAGCAAGATTAACGAGTTGCTGCGGGCGTCCACCTGGACTTTGCCTTGCCGGCCCAGGCTGGGTGTGACCGCCTTGGCCACGTCGTCAGCTTTGGCGTAATTGAGGGTGTACACATGAATCTCAACCGGCTCGCTCTCCAGCGCGTCTTTGGAGCGCACCTTGGCAATGGTCCCCTCTTTAACGTAAGCGTACCCCTTCATCTCCACGATGTGCTTGATGGCGTCTTCATAGCCGACGCCCTCAAAGCGAACGGTGACCTTGCCGACGACTTCATCACCCAGCAACAGGTTCACACCGGCTTTTGTCGCCAGCGTGCGCAGCACGTTTTGGATGTCGGCATCGTTGTAGTCAATGACAATCGTGGAATCATCCGAGGCGACCACTGTGGTGGCTTGAGCGGTGGCCGTGACGGTGGCAGCGACCGGGACCGGTGCGCTCGGTGGCGCTTCGTTGGCCGCCACGACAACCGCGTCGGCGGGCGGCGGTGTGCCGGTAAGGATGTTTTCGTCCGCGCGCGCCACGGCGCAAAAGGCGGCGAGACAGGTTAGACCGATGCTTAACTTGGCGATACGCTTCATGGCGTTTGGCTCTCCTTGTTTGGATTCGTTTTCAACTGGTGGAATTAGCTTAAGCAGTCCTTAAGCCAACCATTGTCATTTCTTGGGGGCGGACGAATTTGTTTCTGCCAGTCGCAGTTCAATGCTTTGCGCGCCGGCCAGAAGGACAACCTTTTCTGGTGACACCTCGGCCACTTTCACAGAAACGGAACCCACCAGTGTTTGGATCACATAACTCTGGTTCAACGTCACCAACGTGTCGTTGACAAGAGCAGACGGTGAACTCGGCTGATAGAGAATGCCTTGAAGCTTGAATGCCGATGCCGGCACGACCACTGCCGGTGCGGGTTGTTGGGCGGTTGAACCCGATTTCACCAACCCACCGGATTTCAAGAACGGATCGCGCTCGGTGGTGGGGTTGTAGGAGGACATCTTCAATGAGGCCTGATATCCTTCGGGTTTGCCGGTCGTCTCCGCTCCGACCCGCGCACACATGAACAAGAAGAGCGCAAGGAACAGAAGGGAATGAGCAAAGGCAAGAATGACACCGATCCGGAATGCACCGAACCGCTGCGAAGACCTTCGAACCCGCTCGGTCGAATCGTCAACCTCCAACACGTCACCGGCCCAATCGCACTCTTGGAAGGTTTCTTTTGCTGGTGCGCTGCTCCAACCGGTCTCGTTGATCGGCAGGTGCGCGGCGGTGTTCCACTGTACTGTGTGCGCTTTCATGATTTCCTCCCTGGCTCGGTCGGTTTCTTGGCAAAAGATTCAGGCTGGACCATTAAACAGAGTTCGATACTCATCTGGTGATTGCCGTCTGCCGATCCACTCATTTGAATGGAACGCACTTCGGCGGTGGGAAAACTGTTTTCAAGATCGCGCACAAAATTTCCCAGTTGATCAAATGTGCCGCTTACCTCTAGACGAGCTGTCACAGCCTCGTGCCCCGGCAACCGAGGATGCACGGCTTTGCCACCGTTACGCACGCTCTGAACGCGAACAGGATGAGTTTCGCTGACAAGCGTGATCTCACGAACGATCCAAGCGAAGGGATCGCCCGAGACCATCTTGGCGCGCTGCTTATTCACGAACTCCTCCAAGTCGGCCAAGGTGGAAGGGTCTATTCGTTTGCTCTTGGCGTCACGTTGGGCATCGCCGATCTTGGCGGTCAGTTCCACGATCTGCTTATGCGCTTTGCTCTTTCGAGCCAATTGGCTGCTGATCAGGAATTGCCAGCATAGACCGACAGCCGCAACGGTAACGATACACACCAAAATGAGTTTCTGTTGCTTGTCCTTGGGCAGATTCTTCCAGTTCATCGCTTCGACTCCTTGTACTGGCATTCGATGACGAACTGCGCGACCGGCAAGGTTCCATCGCCGCCTTTATCAGAACGGCCAATGGATCGGAGTGTGACGCTCTTGAGTTTCTCGCCCATGACGGCATGCGTTTGCAGGGACTGGATGAATGCATCCACTTCAATCTCGGGCCGGGCACTTGTCGCCTTGCCATCGAAACGCAAGGTCAACTTCTCAACTGGCGGCGGCGCCGCAGCCCGTCGCTTCTTGCCAACCACTCCGGGGTCGCCATCGGTCGCCGTTACCGGAACGACTTGCGCTTCCAAGATTGAATTGAGCGACAGTGAGGAAATCTGGATGACGGGGGGTATGACATCTTTGACCTGTGCCAGCTCCGGAGCCATGAGTTGTCGGGTCTGGTTGGCCTTGAGAGCGTCCTCAGCGAGGGCTTTCACCGCTTGCTGCAGGCGCGTCTCCTCACTGTCCAGCTTGTTGGTCAGCTTGTCGTATTCCGACTGCAAGCTGGCGACCTCGGTCGAGACTGATGAGGCTGCCATGGTCAGGTAGGCACCCAAGCCGGCCACGATGGCCACCAAGGCCACGGCTCCAGCAATGAATATCTTAACGGGATCGCGCGCCTCTGCTTCCTGCGCGATCTGTTCCTCGGCGAGAAGATTTAAGGTTATGGCTGTCATGATATTCGTGGAAGTGTTGGCGTGGTCATTACAGTCGAGATGAAGCGGCTCCAATGGCAGCAACCAGACTCGGTGCGACTGACATCAACTTCGGGCCTTCTCCATTAAAATGGGTAGTGTCGAATTTCCGCAGCGGATCCCAGCTCTCTATCCGCAGGCCGACTTCTTCGCTCAAGAAGTCCAAGATGGCGGCGGACCGTGTTGTCCCGCCGCAAGCAAACGCTTTGGAAATATGACAATCATGTTGCCGCTCGAAGAAATCGATCGAAGACCGGATCTCCCGGGCAAGTGGTGAGAGCGAGTTCTTCACCAAGGCTTGTACCGGCTCGGACATGTTCACCTTTTCTTCCTCGGCAACCTTGGGATCGAGCGTCAACATTTGCGCGACGTGCTCGGTAATCTGCTGCCCGCCGAAGTGAGTGATTCGGGTGATCTCGGGCTGGCCGTTGCGGAGGAAGTTGATAATAGTGGTGCGCGAACCGATGTCCACCAAGAGGACTGTGTCGTTGGCGCACTCTTCAGCATGGCTGATCTGGAAAGCATTGATTACAGAAACAGCCGCGAGCTCGAGAATCTCTGACTTCACTTTGGCGAGATTCAATGCTTCGCGAATCCACTGCACATCAGACCGGCTGGCGCCACCCACCAACACCCGCATTTTGGGAGACTTCTTGGCCTTGTCGTCTCCGCCAGAGTCCACAAGCTCGGTGGCATCCAGGCAATAGTCGGAAAAATCACGACGGAGATAGCGGGTGGTGTTGAGTTTGATGGCGCTGCGGACTTCGTTCATGGGCGCGCGCGGAAACTCGGTCTGGCAAATGATGGCCGAAGGACAACTGATGGTCACAACGGCCCGACGTTCTGAAAAGTTCAACTGCGACAGCAACTCTTGGATTTCATTGGCGAAATGTTGTTCTCCGCCCTGTTTTCCGATCTCCACGGCGTAGGGACGGACGGCATATTCGACCAAGACCAACCTCTCGCCATCGCGCTTGACCACTGCGGCCTTGAGTTGGGATGTGCCAAGATCAAGTCCCAGCATTGTTCCGTTCTTCTGAATCTTGTTCTTGCGAGTAAACATATGTTCCCCGACCCGTCATCTAGCATCTGATGTGCCACCGTATTTTCCTTCACCGTGCCGGACGCAAATGTTCTTGGCCACCGCCTCATTCATCCTCATTCCTTGTCACTTGCGATTCGTCAACCAGGATGGCACGGGAGTCCGCTTGACAAAAGTGTTCGTGCAAAAGCAAGAGGAGGGAGCGCAGGCTCCCTCCTCTCGTGTGCTAACAACTTTCCGGCAGCTTAGTACGTGCCCCAGTCAATGCCCACACCGTCCAAGGCGGTCTTGGTCGTGGAGCTGATGGCGATCTGGGTCGGGCCAACAACTGTCAACGTGAACGGATTGTTCAACGCGTCGGTGGTCTTCCACGCGCCCTTCAGGTACGTCGCGGCACCGACAGTGTCGATGGTGTCGCCATCTTTCTTGCCATTTTCCAAGGCCCATTGATCAATGGCGCCGTCCATCTGGCGGACATCATTGAGGATGCGACGGCCTTGCGACTGCTTCCTGGCTTTCACGAAGCCGGGCACTGCGAGCGCAGCGAGCAACCCGATGATTGCCACGACAATCATGATTTCAACGAGGGTGAACGCTGCTTTGCTGTTACGGATCTTGTTCATTTGTTTTTCTCCTTTGTTGGAGGTTAGTGTTTAGTTCAACGGATCAACACTTAAGCAGCACCGATGCCAAGTCGCAGAAACAGGAGAAATCTACCTTTTTGCAGCTTTTCTGTGGGAAAATGGGTCAAGATGCCCGATTCAGCTCACATTTGTGCAAGAATGCACTCTTACGGCTTTCATGATTGATTCTCAAAACGGTCAAAAACGGGCCGACAAGGATGTCACTAGTCCGCAAGAGAACCGGGCGCCAGCTTGCGGTATAGCGTGGCCATGCTGATCCCCAGCAGTTCAGCCGCCTTCTCCTTGTCCCCGCCGGCCGATTGTATCGTCTTCTCGATATAGGCCACTTCTTGTTTGTGGAGAAAATCCTTGAGCGGCAATAGCGGCCCGGTCTGGTTGGTCTGCGCCGCGCCCGCCAAACGGTCCGCCGCTTCCTCGACGGTGGGCGTACGTTCTGTTACCGGCGCAGGAGCCGGCGCCCATTCTTCAATAGCAATTCCCAATTCTCGAGCGTGAGCGCGAATTGGCTCCGGCATGTCGCGGAGTTGGATCACGCCGCCATCGCAAAGAGCGCACGCGCGCTCCAATGCATTCTGCAATTCCCTCACATTACCAGGCCAGCGATAGGTCTTGAGGACTTCCATGACCTGCGCCGGCAATGCTGGCGTGCAAGCGGCCCCGTTGCGCTTGGAGATGATCTCCACAAAATGGTGTGCCAATAGCGGTATGTCTTCCGATCGCTCACGCAACGCTGGCAACTGAATCGGTATGACACTGATCCGGTAGTAGAGATCTTCCCGGAAGGTCTTGTCCTTCATCTTTTCTTGGAGCGGCTCATTGGTGGCGGCCAGAACACGCACATCCACCTTGGTCACGTCGTTGTCCCCCACCCTTCTCAATTCCTTGTCCTGGAGAAAACGCAAGAGCTTCGTTTGCAGGCCCGGCGCCATGGAACCAATTTCATCAAGGAAAATGGTGCCGCCGTCAGCGTGCTGAAAGAGTCCTTCCTTGTCGAACGCGGCGCCCGTGAACGCACCTTTACGATGCCCAAACAATTCCGATTCCAGAAGGTGTTCCGGCAACGCGCTGCAATTCACCGCCACGAATGGCATGGCCGCCCGCCGGCTGGAATAATGAAGCGCCCGCGCGACCAGTTCCTTGCCGGTGCCGCTTTCGCCCAAAACCAGAACGGTGGAATCGGTGTTCGCCACGCGCGAGATCAGCCGATAGACTTCCTGCATCGGCGCGCTCGTGCCCACAATGTTGTCAGGCCGGCACGTGTCGCGGAGCTGTCGTTTCAACTCCACGTTCTCTTGCAGCGCCGCGATGGCCCTCTGGTAGAACAACGCCGAATCAAC
>CAZEQV010000012.1:0-7773 GCA_964514435.1 uncultured Verrucomicrobiota bacterium | reverse complement strand
GGTGAACGGCTTTTCGACGAAATCGCTGGCGCCTCCCCGCAAAGCCGCCACAGCGCGTTCCTTGGTGGCCTGGCCGGTCACCATGATGACCGGTATGGCGCGGTTAATTTCTTGGATGTTGCGAAGTAAGTCCAAGCCGGTTGGACGCCCTTCCGGCATCTCGATGTCTGTCATGACCAAGTCCGGCTGTCTCTCCTTGAACAACTCGAGGGCACGGGTGGGATTATTGGCCGGCAGGATTTCATGGTGCTGCGCCTTCAGGACTTCCGAAAGCACCGCCACCATCGCTGGATCATCATCTACTACAAGGATTCTTGCCATGAGAGAACTCGATTTGACTTGCCCACGTTGGTCGGACGGTAGCAAGCCCACCGGCACTGTGTCAAGAATCGCTGCCCTGAGGGATGCGGCTAGAACTGCACGATCTGATTGAGCTTGAAGATGGGCAGGAACATGCAAACCACAATTGTCCCAACCACCACGCCCAAGAAACAGATTAGCAACGGCTCAATCAAGGATGTAAGAGCCGCCAATGTCGCTTCAACTTCTTCGTCGTAGAAATCGGAGATTTTCTCCAGCATCACGTCCACCTTGCCGGTCTGCTCACCGGCGGCAATCATCCGCACCAACATCGGCGGGAAGATGGTATGTTGCCCCAACGCCTGCGCAAGGTTGTCGCCGCGTTCGATGGATGAGGCCGTCCGCTGCACAGCGTCTTCGACAATGGCGTTGCCGGCTGACTGCCCGACGATTCGCAGCGTCTCCAAGATGGGAACACCGCTGCGGAGCAACGCCGCAAATGTCCGCGAGAATCGGGACATGCAAACCTTGTGCGCCAGCTTGCCCAGAACCGGGAACTTCAGCTTGTAGCGGTCCCAAACCCATGTGCCCTGCCTGGTCTTCTTCAACTTTGCCAAGATGAACCCGGCCGCCACAAGCCCGCCGATGCAAAACAGAAAATACTCGCGCATGATATTGCTGAAACTGATCAATATCTGCGTCGGCGTGGGCAGTTGTCCGCCAAAGTCCTTGTAGATGTCCGAGAACACCGGAATGACTTTGATGATGAGAAACAGCGAAATGGAAATGGCGATGAAACACACAATCACCGGGTACGACATCGCTGACTTGACTTTCTTTTTCAACCGGGCCGTGGATTCAAGATAGCAGGCCACGCGGTCAAGAATCTCGGCCAGCAACCCGCCTGCCTCGCCGGCTTCCACCATGCTGATATACAGGCGGTCAAACACCTTGGGGTGTTCGGCCAGCGCCGAGGAAAAAGTGTCGCCGGACTCCACGCGAGTCGTGACCTGCTTGAGAATCGGTTTCAGAGTCTTGCTGTCCGTCTGCTCCTCCAGCGTGGACATCGCCTGCACCAGCGGCAATCCCGCCCCCACCATTGTCGCCAATTGTCGCGTGAACACCACCAGATCTTGGGATTTGACGGATCCGCTGCTCTTCTTGGCGCGCACCTTCCGTTGCGCCCCTGCCTTGAGAGACACCACCATCAAGTTCCGTCCCACAAGCGTGGCCGTTGCTTGTCCTTGATCGGCGGCATCAATCGTACCGGTAATCTGTTTGCCGGATGTGTCCCGTGCCACGTACTCGTACGTGATCATTCCCCTGGTCCTTTCTTGCTGGCGCAATTCACACCTACCGCTTAGCAGGTGATATGCCACGAGAGAGCCGCGGAGAAACGAAGATCCTTATTCGCTTTCGGGCACAACCGACCACCAACCGTGCAGTTGGGGCGATATCTTACCTTTCTCTCGGATAAACTCAGCCATCGCTTCGCGTGTCTGAAAATCAAAATTGCGCAACTGCACTTCGCTTCGCCCGACAATTTCGCGCAGCCGGTTCCACCTCAACCCGCCACTGGCCAGTTCGTAGCTGTTAAAAGCCACCGCCAGCCTGTCGTTCGCCGGCAACTCAGTCCCATCCATCCGCGTCAACTTGATCACCCGACTACCCGGTGCCGCCTCGGGCGCATACGCGCATTTCAACCCCCAAATCCCGCGAAACGATACACTCCGGTAAGCATCCGCGTTCTCTTCCAGTATTTCTTCGAGCTCCGAAGGAAGCAACTGCGCCACGCCAACAGTGTTCTCGTACGGCACAATCCGCCACACGTCCCGCCTTGTGACCGGTCCTTTGGCCAACGTCCCGCGCTTGTCCAAGATTCCGTGGATCACAGCATCCACCTTGACTCCATGCCGGGCCAATGCAGCGGAGAGGCTTTCCGCGATCAAATTATGAATGGACGATTCCTTCTTGGGCGCCCCCCGCAGTGTGAACTCCCCGGTCGCTTCTCCCAACACGGTTGCCAATACCTTTTCAGCGCGATCAAGATCCGAGCCGGCCAGTTTCAGTATCTCGGGATCCGACGCCACCTTCTCATCCATCGCCAATGTGTTGGAACGTCGTTGGGTCAGTTTCTTCTGCTCCGTATCAAAGACCAAATCCAACCGGCCCAGATGGATGCCAAAGTAATCAGCCTGACAATACAACACATTGCTGACTTTGAACTCCGGCACGTTCTTGTGAGTGTGCCCGCCAATAATCACATCCAACTCCGGAAAGTTGGCCGCAATCGCCCGCACCTGATTCGCGTGGTCATCCCCCGCCTCCCGGTACCCTTGATGGCAAACCAACACAATCACTTGCGCACCGGCTTCGCGAACTTTGGGCACCACTTCCTTGAGCGTTTGAACTGAATCAACAAACCTCAGACCCTCAATCAACCGGGGCTGGCTCCAGTTCGGAATACCGGGCGTGTTCAATCCAATGATCCCCACCTTCACTCCGTCCACGTCCTCCAACACATACGACTTCAATCGGGACGCAATCCGCACGGCCGGATGATCCGCACTGCGATCTTCCCCGGTACGCTTCACGTTGGCATTGAGAATGGGCACCGTTGATTCCTCAGCGCACCGGGCGAGCTTCTCCAAACCCCAATCAAACTCATGATTTCCCCAAGCCCACCCGTTGTAACGCAGGTGATTCAAGGCTTTCACCATCACCATGCCGTCGCTGAGAAAACTGACAGCCGCCCCTTGAATCGTGTCACCGGCATCCACCAACAAAACGTTCTTCTCCTTGGCGCGCACATCCTTGATCACCGTCGCGCACCGGGCAAAGCCGCCGAGATTCGTTTTCCCATCGTAGTTCTCCGTCGGCAAGATGTTCCCATGCAGATCACAGGTGTGAAGAATCGTGATGGGCACTTCGCGGGCGCTGACGCCAAGAAAAGGAACCGTCGCAATAAGGGCTAGAAAGATTCTGAGATAGTTCAATTGCCTCATTGCGCAAGGCAGTGGTTAGGGAACCCAGACCAGCTCCGGGTTATTCGTAATACCCGTCGAGCCATTGTAGTAGGCCGCATTGGGGAACCACTGCACATGGCCATCACAAAACAAGAAATTGCAGCCGGCACCGTGCAGATCGCGGTAAGGATACGCGCCGGTACCACCACCAAGTGGAGCACCGGTACAATCGTTGGCGTATATGTCGAAGAGCAACACAGTCTTGGCCGGAAAAGTTACCTTGGCCAACCGACCGTGAACACTACTCGATCCTGCTCCTGAGCCGCTGTGCCAAAGGTTGAACCCGTAAAAGACTGAATTTGCCCCTGAAGTACTCTTGGGGTTCCTCTTGCCCTTCTCTGGGCAAACCCAAATGTGCAGTCCTGGAAAATCGCTAATGCTCGACCCCTGCCCTGGCGTGTCCTTGTACGGCGTCATGCTCAGATACGGTGGCACGGCATTGAACCAAGCACCCGGAAATGTAACGGCACTTAGCGAGCCCTTGGTCGGCAGCCACTCATTCCAGTCATTCGCATACAGAAGGAATCCCACTCCCCACTGCTTCAGATTGTTCACGCAGTACGCGGACCGCGCACTAGCTCTCGCACGGGCAAACGCCGGAAACAGCAGCGCCGCCAACACACCAATAATCGCAATCACCACCAACAACTCAATAAGTGTAAAACCCCTACGTAGGTGAATAGAACCTCGTCTCCTAACGAAGCGGACAAGCGCCAAACTCACTAACCGCGTCGAGGTTGTCATCCCCTTGAACATTACTCGTTTTCCCCAAGAACCGGTACCACTACTACATCTTCCAATCAAATAACCCTTAGAAATCATACAGGCCACCTTGATCATTCAATCAAGATGGCCTGACGTATCAAGATCATCTTATTGACGGCGCCTGAAGTACCACAGTCCAAGGAACGCCGTTCCAACCAGGGCGATCGTTGCCGGTTCTGGAATGATCACGAAATCCACGGAACTTGGTGATCCCGCAAAGCTTCCAGTCCTTGTATCCAAGTACTCCCAATTGCTGGGGTCAGCAATTGCCGCCTTGTATTGGGTCACGGTCAAGCCAGTTCGAGGCCCAATATATTGAGAGTTATCAGGGGTAGTATTTGCAAGCCCTGCCCATCCGTTGGTTCCAAGCAAAAGAGCGGTCTCGAAGTCCGTCAAGGCTGCCGGCTTCGTGGAGTTGTTCGAGGAAGTAATCGGCAACGGATCCCATCCAGTTTTGTTCACTAATGCAAAAAGAAACGTCGGGGATGAATCCGCACCTTGATAGGCGAACAACTGATCGCCACTAGCGGAAAAATCTGGTGAACCAAATCTTGTGGCTGAACCCAAGTCAGTGAATATGGTGGTGGTATCCATATTCGTCACGATGATCACTGTTCCCGGCGAGATGGTCCCGCCCGTGTTATTAGACCATGTCACACCGCCCTCATTGACTCGAAACACAGTGTTGCTCCAACCATTGTCCGTGAACTTTATCGTAGTTCCAGGGCTCAACCCCACCCATGTAACGAATGAGAATGAGTCCGAAGAATCAGCGTACATCGAAAGGAGACTTATGTCTCCGGTGCTTAGCGATGTTTGGCCACGAGAAACATCAGCGAGAAGAGACAAACTCAAACCCGCGGTCAAAATTAACTTCATTGACGATTTCATTTTTTATCCCTCCGAAGGTCGCTTGGGGTGAGAGCGCCTTTCACATACCTGCTGTCACCATACAAAATAGATCGCTGCTTACAAGCGATTTTTTTGGCAGATTACTGCCGAACGTTACATCCCGAGGGCGAAATCGAAACATTCCGACAACAACAGCCGAAGCACTCAGTTCTGCCTGCCCTTGTTGGCCACCCAACCCTGCGCCATCAACCCAATCAACCGCGCCAACGCTGCATCGTGCGTGACGCCATCCCGGTCAGCATCCATCTTGGCTCGTTTCTCCAACTGCGCCGCCATAGCCGGACATTTTCCCTTCGGACATCCCAGCCGTTCCAGCACCAATATAAGTTCTTCCTTCGTCATTGCATCCAACGTCCATCATCAACGACTGCCAATCACAGCGATGCCGCGCACAGAAGTCAAGACTACCGGAACACGCCGGCGATTTTCAGATGCACCGCACGTCTTGAAGGGCGGGCACGCCTGTCGTCCAAGCTGCCCGCCGTTGGTTCGAGGTGCGAACAAGGGGCGCGGCGCGAACCCTAGACGAAAGGGATTCGCGCCCTTCAATTCCGCACCAGCTCAAAACTCGCGGTGCGCCGGCGGTTCTCGCTTCATCTCGACACATCTTGAATCTTGAATCAGTCCGGCCACATAATGTCATTGCCAATATCAACAACCAACAAGGAGCTGAGATGATCCGCAAAGCGTTCGTCATGTCCGTGGATGCCGGCCAAGAAGCCGAATACGAGAAACGTCACCGGCCCATCTGGCCGGAACTGGAAGCTGTCCTCAAACAACACGGTGTCCACAATTACTCCATCTTTCTTCATCCCGAAACCCGGCAACTTTTCGCCTACGCCGAGATTGAGGATGAAGCGCGCTGGAACGCCATCGCCCAAACACCCATCTGCCAGAAATGGTGGAAGCACATGGGCGACATCATGCCCTCGAATGCCGACCACAGCCCTAAATCCGTCGCGCTTCGGGAGGTTTTCCATATTGATTGAGGCGACAAACATGAGTGCAGGTCGGACAGGATTCATGAATGGGGTAACATCAAAATCCACCCGACCGGTCGTAGTGAGAGCCGACCTTCATTGTTTCGTGGAAGCTTCCGGCAAGCTGGCCAAACGCTTTGAAGCCTTCCAAGCCGGTGGAGGCGGACTGATCGCCAAAACGCCCGTCATCCGCCAACAAGCCCGCTGCCACTGGAAGAGCGATGAGTTGCTCGTCACGTTCACCCGACCCGGCTCATTTATCGAAGCGACCGTGGAAGCGTTGGGCTTGCCGGCAGATTGGCAGGAATTCGGCACGTTGAATCTCAATGCGACCGGCCGCGTCCAGATCGTGGTCCTGGGCGCACGTTGCCGGCTGGAATCACGCACCGGTAAGGTGGATTTGACCGACCTCCCGCTCGCAGCCGGTATCCAACCCTTGTTCAAGCCCACCGGCATCCGCATCATTGCTTTCCGCCGCGGAACTGTCCGCATCCGTTCACTCCGACTCATCCCCGGCAGGAAGACATTGAAAGTCGTGGACCGGTTCGGTCAACGAATCCACGCAACCTGGCCCGGCAAGATCAAACGTGTGGCCGACCTTCGTATCCGCGAAGAGTTGCCGGCCCCGCCCGCGCACCGGGACGAATTCGGCGGATGGACACGCGGATCAAAATTCCCCGCATCCGGTTTTTTCCGAACGGCGCAGGACGGCAACGGACGCTGGTGGCTGGTCACACCTACCGGCCATCCGTTCTGGTCAATCGGAACCACTTGCGTGCGCACGACCGAAGTCACACCGGTCAGCGAACGATCATTCCTGTTTGAGATGCCGACCGAGAACTTTTACCTCGCCAACGTGCTGCGGAAATGGGGCACGCTGGAGCGTTGGCGCGATCATACGCTGGCTCGATTTCAGTGCTGGGGATTCAACACCATCGGCAGCTTTACCGGGCAATCCCTGATGCTCGATCAGAAAGTTGTACCGCACACACGAATTTTGCGGACGCGCGGTGGCGCGCCGGATTTGCGGCCATCATTCGCCAACGTCCTTGATCCGAAGTGGGAGAAATGGCTGGACGAGTTGTTCGCGGCCGAAGTCGCACCGCAACGAAACAATCCGTGGCTGGTGGGATGGTTCGTGGACAACGAAGCCGCTTGGCGCACTTGGGGCGCGAAGGGTGGCCGGTACGCGGAAAAGTATTTCTCCACCATTTCGCGGCTGTTGAAGAAACACGACCCGAATCACCTCTATCTGGGTTGCCGGTTCGTGCGGATGCCGCCCCATGAGAGTATTGTACGCATGGCGGGCCGGTACGTGGACGTGCTCAGCGTGAACTGCTACGCGCTGTGGCCCGACCGGGACGCGTTCACCAACTGGCACAAGATGTCCGGTGGCAGGCCCATTCTCCTCGGCGAACACCATCTGGCGCAGTGGGGGCCGCGGCAGTTACCGGCGTTGTATCGCTGTTTCACTCCCGCCGAACGTCACAGGTACTATCAGAAGTTTGTCCGGGAATGGGCGCGGCTGCCCTTCTCAGTTGGTTGTCATTGGTTCCAGTACACCGACCAGCCATTGACCGGCCGCGCCAGCAATGGCGAGAATCAAATCATCGGATTCGTGGACATCACCGACCAACCTCACCAAGAACTGGTCAAGGCTGCCCACGCCGCCACGTCAAAAATCTACCGACAACATGCGACCGGGTAGTTAATCAGGGACGCCATCACCGGCGATGGCGCATGATGAGCGCGGCACCGGCCAGGCCAACCAGCACCAACGTCAACGCACC
>CAZEQV010000011.1:0-24969 GCA_964514435.1 uncultured Verrucomicrobiota bacterium | reverse complement strand
GATTCTGTGGGTCGGACGTTTGAACCAAGCTCCGTGGCCGTTGGTCGCCGTTCTGACGATGCTGGCATTCGCGGTGGCACGGGACCGGTTTGAGGTCAGACCGGATGTGATGATGTTTCTGTTGACTGTTTTGACGTTGTGGGCGTTGGAGAAGGCGCGGCTGAATGAACCCCGCTGGCTGGTGTTGTTGCCGGTCAGTTCGGTGTTGTGGGCCAACACGCATCCATCGTTTCCATTCGGCCTTTGTTTGATCGGCGCTTATGCAGCCGGTGCGCTGTTATCCCGGCAAGGGAAACGGGGCGGAATGGTCGCCGGTATCTTGGCCGGTTGCGCGCTGGTTTCACTGCTCAACCCATACGGGTTCGCGCTCTTTCAACATGCGGTAGCCGAGACCGGCACGACCGGTCCCGCTGCGGTGATCGGGGAGTGGAGACCGACCCGCGAACTGATGCTTACCGAGCCGAACGAATCGCTGCGGTTGTTCTGGTGGTTTTTCTGCGCGACGCCGATTGCCTTGGTGATGCGGTTGTGGATGGAGCGTCGAAATTTTCCCTGGGCGCATATGTTTGTGCTGGCGGGTGTGACGGCCCTGGCCTTGCGGGCGAACCGGTTCATCGGGCTGTATGCCATGGTGGCGGTGCCGATGTTGGCCGGTGCGGTGGCGTCGGTGTTCCGGCAGCGTCCCATCCGCCCGGCTGGGTGGTTGCGATGGCTGGGGTGGGGCGCGACGATGATCGTGGCCGGGTTGATTGTGTGGGTTACGGTTTCGGGCCGCTGGGCGCAGCGCGAGAATCGTCCGGCCAACTTTGGCGCGGGATTGGACGAACGCGTGGTGCCGGTGCGCGCGTTGGAGGTGATGAAAACGCTGCCGGCTGAGCACGGTCTGTTTAACACGTTTCTGTCTGGCGGTCCGGTCATTTGGGGGCTTTATCCATGGTGGAAACCTTTTTCCGATGGTCGCGCCAACATGTATGGGCGGGACTTTGTGGAACGTTACCGGCGCGCGATGCGCGATCCTGCGTATTGGGAGTCGTGGATGCAGCAGAAAGCGGTGTCGGTCGTGTTCATCCAGTACGGATCGGCGGATGATTTGACGTTGTTGCGGTATCTCGGCAACGCGGCCGGTTGGCGCCTGTTTTACTATGATCACAGCGCCTGCATTTTTGTCCGCAAGGAATTGCGCGCGCGATTACCCGGGCGGGAGCCAAGCGCACCGGAACTGAGCCAGCCCGATTCTGTGAGGGCGTACGCAAACCGTCTGGCCGGTGAGGTGGCCGCAGGCGATGCGTACACGCAGTCGCGCTTGGTGGCCACGATGGGGAACTTTGCGCTGGCTTTGGGACACAAGGAAACAGCGCACGTGTTGTTCGAGGATGCACTGGCTTTGCATCGTCGCCCATCGGAGGCGTGGATGAATCTGGCGCAAATTGCCGTGGGCGAACAGAAGTTCGCGCGGGCGATGGAGCTTACCGGGCAACTGGTGAAGATGAATCGGTGGCATTACCCGGCGAGGTTGTTGCGAGCGCAAATCCGCGCCGCCGAAGGAGCCGTCGAGGAGGCGATGGCGGAAGTACAGAGAGTGCTGCGGCAGCACCCGAAGTCGGCGCAGGCGCTGTTTGTGAAGGCGCAACTGGAGGTGCGAATGAATGACCGGCGCGAGGCGATTCGCGCCCTTCAACAGGCGGCTGCGGCGAAAGCCGAAGACCCGTATCTCTACTGGTTCCTGGGAAGACTGCTCTCGATGGAGGGACGCACCAACGAAGCCGTGAACGCGCTGGAAACGAGTCTCCAATACTGGAGCGGTCCCGGACTGGATCGGGACAGCATTCACCGCGAGTTGGAGAAGCTGCGGGGCGCGGGCCCGAATTGAGTCGCTGCAAAACGCACTTGCGCCGTGAAACGTTTTTGAGCATTTTCCGCCGAAAAGGAGGAAAACCATGGAAGAAACGACTTGCCCAAACTGTAATGTGGATGTGGATCCCAAGGAATTGCGCGAGAATCAGCTTCGTTGTCCCACCTGCGGTTACGACATGAGCGAGCCGGAAGATGAGGATGATTGGGATGAGGATGATGATCTTGAAGACGAGGATGAGGAAGAAGAAGAGGACGAAGATGAGGATGATGAGGACTGAGGCGACGGCTGCATGAACATGGCGGTTTTTGAAACCGGCCCGGCGGCCACGAACGGCTACTTGGTATGCGACCGGCCCGGCGGCGTGGCGGCGGTGATTGATGCGCCTTTGGACTCCGCGGATTTGCTTTGGAAGCAGGCCTGCGAATGGAAGGTGAAGGTGGAGTGGCTCATCAACACACACGGTCACTGGGATCATGTGCTCGATAACGCCGCTTTTCAGCGGTTGAGTGGAGCCAAGTTCGCCATTCATCGCGACAGCGAACCGCTGTTGCGCCTGCCGCAGACGCGGATGTTCGGTCTGGACTTGGACATCGAACCGGTGACTGTGGATTTGTACCTCGGTGAACCGCAGATATTGACCGTGGGAGGATTGCGGTTCGAGATGCTCGATTGTCCCGGCCACTGTCCCGGAAGCGTGGTGCTTTATGAACGGTCGGAGAAAACGGCTTTTGTCGGTGACGTTGTCTTTGCCGGCAGCATGGGAAGAACGGACTTGCCGGGGGGCGACACGGAGCTGTTGTTGACCATGATTGGCAGCAAAATACTGGCTTTGGCGGACGATGTCAGGCTGCTGCCGGGCCACGGTCCGGCAACGACTGTGGGGCAGGAACGGCGTTTCAACCCGTATTTGCAGGGCATCCGGCGGGGTGCCTCTCCCAAAAGCCAATAAAAACAATAGTTGCATCGCTGGGGCGCATTCGCTAGTATCCGCTCAACTTCAAACCCCACAAGGAGGAGGAAATAGGTATGGCAAAGAAAATGACAAAGTCCGCTATCTTGGCGAAGCTCGCTGAGAAAACCGGAGTGACTAAGAAAGTGGCCGGTCAGTTGGTGGAAGAATTGGTGAACCTGGCCTATAAGGAAGCCAAGAACTCGTTCACGATTCCCGGTCTCGGGAAGCTCGTGTTGGTGAACCGCAAAGCCCGCATGGGCCGCAACCCGGCAACCGGCGAAGCGATCAAGATTCCAGCCAAGCGAGTCGTGAAGTTCCGTATCGCCAAGCAAGCCAAGGACGCGATCCTCGGATAAGCTGCATTCAACGTGCCGCGTTGGGCGGCAACTTCGACGGGCGGCCCTACCGGGTCGCCCGTTTCATTTTCGTGGCGCGGGCGTTCTGCGGGCGCAATTTCTTGACACCTATTTCACCGATTTCTTGGTGAACGCCGTGAGGTTGCGGATGCCGGCCGCGCGAGCGGCATCCACGATCGCCACCACGGTCCCGTAGCTGACATCTTTGTCAGCTGAGAATTGCAGGACAACCTCGGGGTTGTCGTCTTTGGCCTTCTTGAGAATGTCCTCCAAGTTTTCGATTGGCAGCGGCTTGTCATCCACGAACAATTTCCCGTCAGCCGTCACGCTTATCAGGACTCGGGCGTCCTTCTCCTTGCCAAGTGGCACAGCTTCGCCGGTGCTGGCTTCCGGCAGAGACACGTTGACGGCGGTGGGTGGTGGTGATCTCTCCGCTTCCTTCTCCGCGGCCACGCGGAACGTAGTGGTGGCCACGAAGAAGATCAACAGGATGAACAGAATGTCAATCAGGTTGATCATCCTGATTCTCGGCACGAACGCCGACCGCGGTGTGTCAAATACGCGCATGATTCAAAGTTTCCCGGTCACTTGTAGATCTTGGTCATGATTTCATCAATGTGCCGCTCCATTTCCAGCACGAGCATCTCGATGCGCCGCCTCAAGTACATATACGCAATCAAGGCCGGCACCGAGATGGATAGCCCGGTAAACGTCGCGATCAGAGCTTCGGAGATACCGGCGGAAATCTTGGTGGGATCGGAAAGTCCGTGCGCCGCCACGTCGGTGAACAAGCGCACCATCCCGGCCACCGTGCCCAACAGCCCCAACAACGGTCCCAGCTCCGCAATCAACGCCAGAGTGGTCAGTCCGCGCTCCATCCTTCCCAGGCTTTGCCGGGCGGCGGCTTGCACGGCTTCAATGTTCTCCGTCTTGTGCACGGTGGCGTGGTTGAATGTCACGCGCAGCAATTCTCCCAGCACCGACGGATCGTCCACGGACATGGCCTTCAACGCTTCGGCATCCTCGGCTGTGAACGGCTGCTTCTGCACGGCTTCGGCGAGCCGGCGCGGAATCACCCGTTTGCGCTGCAGCACCCAGACTCGCTCAATAATGATGGCCACCCCCGCGATCGAACAGACCAACAGGGGCCACATGACAAAACCGCCTTCACGAAACCATTGTGGCATCTTTTTACATTCTCCAAGCTCGACACGCTCAGTAGTAGAACGTGAAATTGACCTCGCGCGGATCCTTTCCGATCAACGTCCGCAGATTATCCGGTAACGGCTCGAACGGCTGCGACTCCAGAATCGCCTTCTCGCAGAACAACGCCAGAATCTCACCGGCTTGATTCTGCGCCCGTTTCACATCATGCACCGTTCCGTCGTCGTGCAACTGAAATTGAATTGTCACCATGCCGGACCGCTCGTAGATCCCGTACTTCTCGATCAACGCGTACCAGCGGCTTTGCACCGCGCGCACGATCTTTTGGTCATAGGCGCCGAACGGGCTGGAGGCCACGTTGAACGCCGCGACACCGCTTCGCGCCGTGCCGGACACCGTCAACTTGGATTGTCGGGCCGACAATTCGCGCGACGAACCGGGAGGCACCATGACACGGGCCATGGCCGGTGAGGCTTCCATCGGGGGCGGCGCTGCCGGCTGGGCGGCGACGGGCGGCTGATCGCGCACGACCGTGGTTCCTTTGTCCGCGATTGGTTCCACGGGCTTGGGAAGCGACGGCTTGACCGTGACCGCTTTGGGAATCGCGACGGGCGGCGGCGGCAGCACCACGGCAGGTTGGGGGCGTGGCACGTTCTCCGTGCTGGCCATGCGGGTTTCAGTGCCCTCCAAATAAGGCGTGTCGCCAACTTTGCCGGTGGGATTGACCGGATTGGCGGCGACGGTGGGTTTGTCGGAATAGAACTTGGCTTCCTTCGGTTCCTCGCCGGTGACCTGCGCGGCGTCGGTCTCGATGAAGATCTTGGCCGGCTCGGGCGCGATTTCCGGCACCTTTTCCTCAATGAACGTGATGGTGGGAATTGGCTCCTGTACACGCACTTGTTTGAGGGACGCCGTGTGAGATTGGGACAACACCTCCATCATCGTTCGGATGACAGGAATCCGAGAAAGAGATTCCCGGTTCTGCCACGTCACCAACGTCAACATATGCAACACCAGCGACACCAACACGGCAATGATGGTCGTCTGGTTTTGATTGGGAAGAATGACGGTCACAAGGGGATGATAGCAAATCCGCGTCTTGCATCAACTCCCGCGCACAATGCCGAGTTTTTGCAACGTGGCCGCCAACCGCTCCGTTGGCAGTCCCATCACATTGTGAAAACTGCCTTCGATGCGCTCGATGATGGTCTCGCCGTAATCCTGCGCGGCATACGCCCCGGCCTTGTCCATCGGTTCAATGCGCCGCAAATACGTCTCGATCGCTTGTTGGTCGAGCGGCTTCATCCACACCCGGCTTCGTTCCATAAAACTCACATGCATGTCGTACTCCCGGTGCACCAAGCACACGCCCGTGAAAACCTCGTGCATCCGTCCCTGCAACCGTCCCAACATCCGCGCCGCGTCGGCAAAATCGACCGGCTTCGCAAACAATTCCGTCCCCAACGCCACCACCGTGTCCGCTCCCATCACCAACTGATGCGGGTGCCGTCCCGCCACGGCCTCGGCTTTGCGGCGGGCGTTGTCACCGGCGACCTTCTCCGGTGACGCCCCCGTCTCCACTTCTTCCGCCAACGATGGCACAATTTGAAACGTCAGTCCCATCTCCCGCAACAACTGCGATCGTCGCGGTGAGGCGCTGGCCAGAATCAAATCAGGCGTGTTCAGGTCGGAACTCAATCGTCTCACCTCTTTCGGTCGGCACGTCTACCAGTTCGCCCGTGAACGGGTTTTGCATCTTCAACCGCTGCCCCGCCAGGCTCGTCACCCGCACCCACTGTGTCTGCCCGCCGGCGCGCTCGGCCGAAACGAGGAACGCGCCTTCCACCCGGATTCGTTCGAACCGCACGACGGGCCAATCTGCCGGCACGCCCGCCAACACCCGCAAGACGCCGCCGCGCGTGTGCGCCAGCATCTCCATCACCGCCGCCGCCGCGCCCATCGTGGCGTCTATCTGCATGATGTCGGGCGAACGATCGAATGCCGTCAGTCCCGGCAACACCGCATCATGCGTGGTGGCCCGTCCCGGTTGCCTGAACACCTTTCGGAATATCTGCAACAACAACTCCGCTGCCTCGCCCTGGCCGAGCCGGGCGCGAATGATGGCCGCCCACGGCACGCACCAGCCGGTCCACGCGCCCATGCCGGTGCGTGTCCATTCCCGGATCGAGTTGGTCACGAGCTGTTCATCCTGGCCGCCGGGACCAAAGTCCAGCGTGTCGAACGGATAGATACCGGCCAGATGCGAATGATGCCGGTGGCTTTCGGTCAGCGGTTTGCCATCCCACAACGCCAACCGCGCCTTGTCGCCTTCGCCGAACACGCTGCCGGGCGGCAACTGCTCGTCCAACTCCCGCCATCGTGCCCGGTGCGCTTCATCCACTCCAAGAATCTGGGACGCTTCCACCAGCGCTCGCGCCAGAAAATGAATGATGGCCAACTGAAAGCTTGCGTTCTTGCCCCAGGCCTTCATGCCCGCCCCGCCAAATTCCGGCGACACACTCACCGGCAAGCTCCACGTGCCGGACGGGTCGCGCTCCAACATCGCCTCGTAGGTGCGCATCGAGCCTTTCAGGAACGGATACGCCGTGTCGCGCAGGAACGCCCCGTCCAGCGTGTGCCGGTAATACAACCACATCAACTGACCCGTCCACGCCGTGGAACCATGATCCACCGCGCCCGTCCAGAATCCGCCCATGCATGTGCCGCGATCGTCCGTGGCGTGCGGCAACATTAATCCATCCTCGATTCCCAGAAACGCCTTTGCGTTCCGCCGCAGCAACGGTTCCCAGCCTTTCAGCATTTCCCACAGCGGCTCCAAGGCCTCCGGCACATTGCCTGAGAACGCCGGCCAGTAGCATTCCTGCACGTTGATGTTGAAATGATAATCCGCCGACCACGGCGGCATCCGGTATTCCTCCACCCACGGCCCTTGCAACGTGGCCGCCGGTGTGCCCGGCATCGAAAGCCCGGCCAGCTTGTACATCCCGATCCAAAACAGCTCCTCTGTTTCCTTGGCCGGCAACCTCACCGCCGCGCACCGGCTCCAGTATTTCTTCCACCACTTGGCGGAGTCCCGCGCCAGCCGCTCGAATCCGCGCGTCACTTCGTGGTCCAGCAACCGCTCCGCCCGTGCCCGTGTGTCCTCGGCCGAGTCGCCGTACAAGGCGATCACGAACAGCTCGGCGGCCGGCTCTGATTTCTCCACCCGCCACGCCACGCAAAGCGCCGGGTCGGCCGGCAAGGTTTGCACCCAGCCGCCGCCGTTTGGCGCCGAGAAAATCTGCGGCTCAGGGAAACCGTACCGGCTGAAATACGCTTTTACTTCTGGCGCGTCCGGTGGGACGGGAGAAACAACAGGATCAACCTTTCCCTCGAACTTCAGAACCAAGATTGGATTCTCGCGGGTAACGATGGCGCGCGCCGTGACGTTGCCGGCCTTCAACTTGGCGGTGCCGGTTCTCAATTCGAGCGCACCGGCTTGAAGGGACGCGCCCGGCAATCTGACATCCACCCGGCCCATTGGCAGACGGGTGGGACGGCGCGGTTCGCCGGGTTTATCGTTTCCAGAACCTTCGAACACCCGACGCAATTCCGATTCGTTGCCCTCCGCGAGCCAGCGACGGAGGTTGCAGTAGGTGGCTTCTTCGCCAAAGACGATGCCGCCGCGGTGGTCCCAGTAATCTTGGCGGTTGATCGTGATGCGGAGATGTTCGCCCTCGCCCCAGAGCAGCGCGCCAAACAGCCCGTTGCCGAGCGGGATACCGTGATGTGTTTTGGTGGACGGGAACACCCACGGCAATGTGGGCGGACGCAACGAATTCTTCTTGTGGGCCGTTTTCATGTTTTGGTTGCCGACAATCGCAAGCCCCCCGCGTCAAATCAAGCCGGGGGTGTGGGCTGCCACGCCTTGCCCGGCGGCCAACGCTGGGATAGTGTGCGAACGATGATTGAGCATCTGTACGTTCATGTTCCGTTCTGCGCGGCCAAGTGCAGTTACTGCGCTTTCTACAGCGAAGCCGGCAGCGCCGCGAAGATGTCCGACTATGTGGATGCGCTGCTCATCGAACTTTCCCAACACGCGACCTCTTTGAAGCCCCAGACAATTTTCTTCGGAGGCGGCACACCGAGTTTGTTGCCGGCAGCCTTGATGCAACGCATTCTTACCGCCATTCAACCGTTCATACCGGCTGCGACCTCGATCGAATGGACCATCGAATGCAATCCATCCACGGTTTCATCCGAGAAAGCGCGACTGTTCCGGCAACATGGCGTGAACCGAATTTCGATGGGGGTGCAGGCGCTCGACGACGGGCTGCTGGAGACGATCGGCCGCGTGCACACGCTGAAGGCGGCGCTGGATTCTTACGACAAACTGCGCGCGGCCGGGTTCGACAACATCAATTTGGATCTGATGTTCGGCTTGCCGGGACAAACGGGCGAGCACTGGCGGGCGACGCTCGAACGCGCCATTGCACTGAAGCCGGAACATATTTCGACCTACTGCCTCATCTTGGAGGAGGACACTGAGTTTTGGTCGCTGTTTCAGAAGGGATTGCTGTTGCCCAACGAGGAACAGGAGACAGCCATGTATCAAATGGCCATCGAGATGTTGGCGGCGGCCGGCTATGGCCAATATGAAATCAGTAACTTCGCCCTTCCCGGCCGCGAGAGCCGCCACAACATCGCGTATTGGGAAGGCAAAGATTACATTGGCTTGGGACCGAGCGCCTGTTCGACAGTCGGCGAACGCCGATGGCAAAACGTGCCAGATATTGACCGTTACGCGACCGGGTTGAGAAACGGACACACGATTCGTCATTCGGAGGAAACTATCTCCCTTGCGCTTCGCGCCAGTGAACGGGCGGCGTTCGGATTGCGGATGATGAAAGGAGTGCCCGGCGACCTAGTCCGGCATCGTTGGCAAAAGGAGATCGCGGCGCTTTCGGAAGCCGGTCTGGTTCATTGGCAAGCCGACCGTCTGCAGTTGACGGCCCGCGGCATCCTGTTCGCCGACACCGTGGCAACCGAGTTTGTGTGAGCGAAAACGTGATGACGACCTTGAACAACAGCTTGACGCAGTCCGGTAAGGCGCGAAGGTGTTAGCGGTATGAAAGCGGTTCTGACATACGTTTGGTCGTTCCCATTTCTTCTGCCTCTTTCCATTTATGGCGCGTGGCTTAGCGGACGAGTGTTTCTTGGGTATTGGCCAAGGCCATCACTGGACGACCCCACGGAAATTGGCGGCATCACGAGTGCGATCGTCTTTTTTTCCAATATTATGTTGGGGATTGGATTTCCGATTTTCCTGACTCTGGTCGGGTTTCTTTTGTGGTTTGGCTTATTTCGCAAGCGAGACAGCGGATCTTATATTATGCACTCGTGCGCGGCTGCGGCCTTGATGGCGGCGGCAATACTTTTTCTTCGTTCCGATCCGTGGAGAGTTGTTGAATGGTTCATGGATTAGCAGAATTGCGGTTGTCGATTAACGAAAGGATGAGAAATGAAAATGAGAATAGCGGTGGTACTGATCGTGTTGCTGGCAGCCAACGCAGGGCTGGCACAGGTCAAAAATTATCCCAAGGCCAAAGTCAGCTTCGATGACTTCAAAGGGCTGGTGGCGGAGGTGGAGGCTCATCGCGCCAAACGGCTAGTTGATCTCAACACTTTCCTGAAAATGAGCAGAGAACCGGGAGTCATCATTCTCGATAGCCGTTCGGCATTCCGGTACGATCGCATCCACATCAAAGGAGCGCGACATCTGGCGTTTACCGACTTCACCCAGGACAACCTTGCGAAAGTCATACCCACGTTCGAGACGACGATCCTGATTTACTGCAACAACAACTTCGACGGTAATCAGGTGGATTTCGCTTCCAAGATAGCCGCGCCGCGACCGAGAACCGGTAACGCGGTGGCCAATCAATTCGCGGCCCAAGAAAAGCCCATCATGATGGCGCTAAACATTCCCACTTACATTAACCTGTACGGATATGGCTATCACAACATTTACGAGCTCGATGAGCTGGTGAAGGTGAACGATCCGCGAATCGCCTTCGAGGGCTCCATCGTGGATCCGAAACCCACGCTGACCACACCCGGCAGTGCCAAGTAGGATTTGACTGCGCCGTTGGGGCGTCAGGGAATGGTGATGTCCTTGGACTTGATGTTGTGAAGGTCCAGCCACGCCTTGACCAGATCGCGGTCGGCGATCCAGAACCGTTTGCGGCGTTCGCTCTCCGGCACGTCGGCGGCCTTGCGGATGAGTTCCTTGGGGTCAACGGTTCCTTGCACCGTGTCAATGACCGGGTGCGGTTCATCCGGCCAGGGGATGCTCAGATACTGGCCGTCCTTTTCGCGGAAGGCCATCCACTTCATCGCCAGCAATTCCTCCACGGCGCGCGGATGGATCAGGTAGCCGCTGTTCGGATCCACTTGGCGCAACGTCAGCGGACCGTCGGTCGGATAGCCTTTCTCTGGCAACCGCAGCGTTAGCGCCTTGTCCACAAACAGCGTCAGATAATCCCAAATCCTCAACACACTCATCGCGCCTTCGGGCACCGGTTTGCCCCAGCCGGGGCTTCCATGAGCGTTGACATAATTGCCGTGACCCACACCTACGCCGACGACCTGATGCGGCAGCCAGGGCGTGTTGGCTCGGTACCCAAGCAGATAAGGCCGGACATGCCGGTACCAGGTGCCCGACCATTCTTCCTGGCCGTTGGCGCACACGTAGAGAATGCTTTGATCTTGTTTGGCGGCATAAGCCGGGATCGGCCACGTGGGCGATTCGCCGTGATACGTGATACCGGCAATGGTGCGCTGCGGGTAAATCCATCCCATACGAAACGGGAACTCGCCACGCGAACTTTTCCCAAAGGTGATCCACGGCGCATGGCGAAACTCGGCGATACCGGTTTCGGTGGCGATGAAGTCGAGGAGTTTGATGATGTTGTCAGGCGCGGCCGGTGGGGTTTCCACCGGCTTGCTATGGTGATACTCGATGCCGGTGTAGAACTCGCGCAGATATACGATTCCCACTTCGTGTTTGGCTGCCACTTTCCGCAGCGGTTCGTATTCGTGGAAGTTTTTCGAGTCGGAATTGTTCGGCACCACCATCATGGCGCGAATCTTCTTGGCGCCATCGGGCAACCAGATCAGCACATCGGCCGGGCGGGTTTTCTTCTTCGCGCCACGTTCGCCCACCATCTCGTCGGACAACCGCAAACCGATTGGCCAAACCGGCGGTTCAGCCAAGGAAGTGACGACATTCGTCGCTGGCGGCGAAACTTTGGTGTCTTGTCCATCAACCGGCAACGCCAGCAACGCCAAAACGACGGTCATCCAAGCGGTTCTCATCATGCAACTCCTCTAATCTTTCACCTAATCGCGGAACCTTGCGGCCACAGATATGCGGGCGGCTGGTTCGCGCACGGTTTCAAGTTTGCGACATCATATGGAACATCGCTGCGGCCGGCAAGATGCGCCGCCAAATGGGAACGGAACGGTTGGAGTAACTCCACGTTACCGGACAAATCACGCTGCTCCAGCGGATCGGATTCCAAGTCGAACAACTGCTCCTCGTTGCTCTTGGCGAACCACAGATACTTGTATCGTCCCTTGACGATGAAATGATTGTTGTCGCATTCGCCGAATAATCGCTCGCGGACCCGTTGGGATTCTCCGCGCAGGATGGGCGCGAGACTCTTGGATTCGAGCGGACCGGCCAGTTCCGACGGCACCGGCACGCCGCAACTATCCAGCACCGTGGCCACCACATCTTCGAGACAGACCAGTTCGTGGCACGTGCCGCGCTGAACCGGCAGATTCCGCCCGGCGATGAAAAACGGCACGTGTGCGGAGCCTTCATACGGCAGGCTCTTGCGCCAGAGCTGATGGTCACCGAGCAACTCGCCGTGGTCGGAAGTGAAGATGATCAGTGTCGGCTCCTTCGCCCGCGGCGAACCGTACTCGAACAACCGCGTGAGCACGTACCGGATGCGGTCGTCAATGTGATTGATCAACCCGAAGTAGCCGGCGGTGGCATCGTGCAACTCCTGCGGATCAAACGGCCCGCGCGCGCTGTCGTCCGGTATCCCGCGCGGAACCGTGTCGAATCGCGGCGTCCATTCCGAAGCCACAGGTTGCCGGCGATGGTGACGGTAGTAACGGTCCCAGTACGCTTGCGGCGGGATCAACGGCGGATGCGGTGCCCAGAATGACAAATGCAAATAAAACGGTTGGCTCGGATCGCGGTATTTCACCAAAAAATCCACGGCGCGATCCGCGGTCCAGCTTGTCAGATGGAACCGTTCTTCCTTGTCCCACGGTCGGGCCACGCGTCCGTTGCCGTTGATGCCGGTGTCGTTGGGATGAGGGAAGCCTTGTTCCTTCATCCAATCAATCCAGTCATTCGTCGGCTGCAGCGGCGTGTCCCAACGGTCGTTGGGGGATTCCGACCGGAGCATATAGTCATGGCCGTAGCGTTTGCGTTGGGGATGCAGATGCAATTTCCCGATCAACGCCGTGTGCCAACCGGCACGCGCCAACAAACCCGGTAACGTGAACGGCGGCTCCCAATCCAGACCGTCCCGGTAATGCCGCAGTCCGTGCGTTTGCGGATGCAGTCCGGTCAACAGGCTGCGCCGAGCCGGTATGCTGACCGGGCAAGTGGTGTAGGCGCGGGTGAAATTGACGCCGCTGGCGGCGAGTTGGTCGCAGATGGGCGTGCGAAGGTCGGTGGCGGGATTGTTGACGCCGAGAGCATCCCAGCGTTGTTGGTCGGTGGTGATGAGCAAAATGTTCGGTCGTTGTGCCAAGTCAAACTCCGTTTGTGGTTTTATCTTACGCGGGCGATGGCCAGTCCGTCCATCTGGACTTTGTCTATTTCTCTCCCAAACACCAAAGTTCGCCATGCGACCTTATGTAGAGGCGATTGCCCGACACGGTGAACGGGCTGCCGTAGCTGAATCCCCAACTCGGCGCGCCGACGGTTTCGAAGATGCGGTCTCTTCGTTCGCCCTCGGCCACCGGTGGCGTGAGGGTCAACAGGTCGGTGTTCTTGCCGGCAAGGTCGTACACCTCGACTTGCCCGGTGCCTTTCTCTTCGCGCACACCCACAATCCGTTCTCCGACGATCCACGATAGATGACGGGTGGCAGGCGTGGCGCGGTTGTTCCGGTCACGAATCTTGCCGGCCAGCGTTTTCCCGGTGGCGGCATCCATGATGATGCCGTTCGGATGGTAAAGCTTTCCATTCAGGTACACGAGGCCCGTATGACATTCGCCGGAAGTTTGGCCATCAATACCGGACCACAGCACCTTTGCCTTCAATGTGTCGCCCTCCCGCGCGAATTTCACAGCGGCCGGTGGCGGCGTTTCACAGGGTGGTTGCCCTTTGTTCTCCCAGCCGCCGTGTTCGCCGCCGCCGGTGAAGAACACCACATCGCGCTCATCCGATTTGACCAGCATCGTGCCGCCGTGATTCTTCCAGCCTTCGACCGACACCTTCTTCCCGTCCGTCAACGCGTATGCGGTCACGGTCGCGGTCAGCAGATAATCCTTGCCGGCGATGGTGATGATGACAGGCGAGACGATTTCGTGGCCGGTATGCTTGTCCGACCAGAGGAGTTTGCCGGTATCTTTGTCGAATGCGCGAACGAGATTTCCAACATCGCTGATGAGAAGATTCTTATAAATCAGGGGCGAACGCGCATTCTTGCAGAAGTCGTCGCCGCCGTAGCCGGCTTGCGAAGACCCTTGCCCGACAGATCGCGCCTGCCAGACGAGTTTGCCGTCGAGATCGTAACAGGCGAACGAATGTAGGCCGGTGGCCACATAGATACGTTGGCCGTCGCTGACCGGCGTCGGAAATCCGTAGCCGATTCGATGCAATCCGCCGAGATGCCACACGTCGAAGTACAACCCGCCCTTGTTGAAGATGCGCGCCAGCTTCACATCCACCCGGTCGCTGCGGTTGCTGCCGTCGCCTTTCCACGTGACCTGACCCTTGTCGTTCAGGGCACCGCCGCTGGCTTCTAGTTTCTTGGCGGCAGCTTCCTTGTCCGTGGTAGAACTGTAATCGAACCTCATCCGATAAAGGTTGCGAAGCGCGACGAGATGATCGTGCCAAGCGTCACGGGCGACTTTGTCTGTCTCGTGGGGAATCTCACGTTGCCAGAGAACCTTGCCGTCAGTCGCGCTGAGACACAGCAACACCGGAAAGTCATGATCCCGGTCAGGTTCCGACACCACATAAACCCTATCCTTCACCACGATGGGGCAGCCGAGTCCCCAGTTTGGCAAGGATGTCTGCCAGACCACGGCCAGCTTGTCCGGCAACTTTGCGTTCGGTGTGACACACAAGCCATCGCCGCGGTAGCCGACAACCTGAGCGTTTGCGGACAAAGTGAACAAACAAGCCAGTAGAAGCGTGCTGTTCCCGTGTCGGGTGGCGGGCGTGAAAATCTTCATGGTGGTTGTTCAAACAACGCAGTCGCCGGTGCGTTGCGGTGGTTTTGACGGTGGGCTGTGAGGCCTGCGGCGCAGTTGCCTCGGGGCGACGGTGTGTGTAAGCTCGCGGACATGTTGAAGCTGGGCGTGAACATTGATCATGTGGCCACCATTCGTCAGGCCCGGTATCGGGACTGGAAAGCGGATGATGGACTCACGTTGCCGGAACCGGACCCGGTAGGGGCGGCGGCGGAGGTGGAAGCGGCCGGGGCGCATGGGATCACGGTGCATTTGCGGGAGGATCGCCGTCACATTCAGGACAGCGATGTGCGGACGTTGCGGCGGACGATCAGGACGCGGTTGAATCTGGAGATGGCCGATGTGCCGGAGATCGTCGGGATCGCGGAAGAAATCCGGCCCGATGAAGTCTGTTTGGTGCCGGAGAAACGTCAGGAGGTCACGACGGAGGGTGGACTCGACGTGGTCGGAGCAGGCAAAGGTCTGGCACAGACGGTGGCGCGGTTGAAGAAGGCCGGTATCGTGGTGAGTCTGTTCATTGATCCGTCGGAGTCACAGGTGAAGGCCTCGGCGGACACGGGCGCGGATTTTGTGGAGTTGCATACCGGCTGCTATGCGCGGTATCGGCCCGGTCATGCATCGGTGGCCATGGAACTGCGACGGTTGATTGACGCTGCGGAGTTGGGTCGCAAGCTCGGGTTGCGGATCAATGCCGGGCACGGGTTGAATTACGAGAACACGCCCGGAATCTTGGCGGTGCCGCATCTGGAGACGTTGAACACGGGACACGCCATCGTCTCGCGGGCGGTGTTGGTGGGTCTGCGTCAAGCGGTGCGGGAGATGTTGACGTTGATGCAGCCGGGAGGGTCGCGGTGATGTGGGAGGGGTTGAACGACGCGGGCGCGGTGCGGGTGCTGGGGACCGGCATTGATATTGTGGAGACGAAACGGATTGCGGAATCGGTGGAGAGATTCGGGGATCGGTTTTTGAACCGGTGTTTTTGGCCGGAGGAAGTGGCGTATTGCCGGAGCATGAAGGCACCGGCGATTCATCTGGCGGCACGGTTCGCGGCGAAGGAGGCCGTTTCCAAAGCGTTCGAGACCGGCATCGGCGGTCAGCTTGGGTGGAAAGACATGGAGATTCGCAAGCGGGACAGTGGCGCGCCGTATGTGGTGTTGCATGGCCGGGGCGAGGAGTTGGCGAAACAGCGCGGGGTGACCGGGGTGTTCGTGAGTTTGTCGCACACGGCGGAATATGCGGCGGCGCAAGCGGTGATCGTGAGCGCGGCGGGCTGAGTCACCGGGCGCGCCAGAAAAGGATGGCGCCGATGCCGGCAAAGAGCGCGTTCGGCATCCACGCGGCGAGCAGGACGGGGATGCGTTGGCCGGTGCCGAGGGCGAGACTGATGTTGGTGAGGAAGATGTAGGAGACAACCAGGGCGATGGACAATCCCACGCTCAACAGCGCGCCGCCGCGACGGCTGATTTTCATTCCGAGCGGGATGCCCATGAAGGTCACGATCAGCGCGGCCCAAGGGAAAGCATGCCGGTTGTGGAGGGTGACGGAATGTTCGGTGGCGCGGCCGCTGCGGCCGGTGCGTTCTTGAAGTTTGATGTAACGGCGCAGTTCTTGGGAGGTCATGTGCTCCGGTTGTTTGCTTTCCAGGCAGAGGAGTTGTGGGCGTTCGCGGATGAAGGCGAGGTTGGTTTGCGCGACATTGATGAAGACAGTGGGCGTCACCCGGTGGTCTTCGATGCGGACGCCGCTGAATAGCCACTGGCCGTTCGTCCAGCGCGCTTGTTCGGCGTAGATGTCGAGGGCGGGGGAACCGTCCTTGGTTTGCTGGCGGATTTCGACGTATTCCATTTCCTGTTTCTTGGCGTGGAATCGGCGGGCATACCAGTCGCGGTATTCGGCGGGGTTGGTGTGGAAGAAGTTGACGAGGTCGTCCGGCAGGCTTTTGCCTTTGACGGCTCGGATGAATTGGCGGGCGTTGTTGGAAGCGGGCGGGACAACCCATTCACTGAGAGCGAGGACGATCAGGGAGGCGATGAATCCCACAGCGAGGAGCGGCGCGGCGGTGCGGGCGACGTTGATGCCGCTGGCGCGCATGGCGATGAGTTCGTTGGTTTTGCCGAGGTTGGAGAGGCAGAAGAGCAAGGCCAGCAGCATGGCGACCGGGATGATTTGCACGGCAATGGCCGGGAAGGTCAGCGCGTAGTATTTGACGACCTGCAGGAACGGGGTGCGGTTGTCCATGAAGTCGTCCACGTCGCCAAACAGGTCGAGGACGATCCACAGCAAGGCGAATGCGTCGAAACAGTACATCAGCGGCAAAAGCAGTTCGCGAAGCAGGTATTTGTCGAGAATGCGCACGGCGGGCAGAGTAGGCATCGGGCGGGTTACCGGCGAGAAAAAATGCTGGGATGCCAGGTAGCCGGGCGCTATGATGCGTGCCGTGGATTCTTTGTTCATCAATTTGATCGCCGATGCGCAGAGGACATTGGAGGCGTTGAAGGCGCACGAGGCGACATTCGAGAAGATGGCTGGCCTGGTGGTGTCCTGCCTGCGCGACGGCGGGAAATTGTTGACCTGCGGCAACGGCGGGAGCGCGGCGGACGCGATGCATTTGGCGGAGGAATTGGTGGGCCGGTATTCTCGGAACCGGCGTTCGTTGCCTGCGATTTGCCTGAATGCCGATGCGACGTTGCTGACGTGCATTGGGAATGACTACGGGTTTGACGAGGTGTTTGCCCGGCAAGTGGAAGGGTTGGGAGCGGTCGGTGACGTGTTGGTGTGTTTTACGACGAGCGGACAGTCCGCGAACATTTTGCGGGCGTTGGAGGCCGGCAGGGCACGGGGCGTGAAGACGGTGGCGTTGTTGGGCAAAGACGGCGGCCGGGCGCGCGGGCGGGCGGATGTGGAGTTGATTGTGCCGTCACAGGACACGGCGCGCGTGCAGGAAGCGCACACGCTGATTTTGCATGCGATGTTGGAACGCGTGGAGCGCGACGCGGTGTAAGCGGTTTCCGATCGGGGGCGTGTTGGATTTGCGTGACAGGATGCAGTAGGTTGCCGTTGGCGACAGGGGCGCGGTGGACAAAGCTTCCAAGTGGCGATGACAACAAATTACAAACACGGATGGATCGAGGCGGCGATGATCATGATCGTCGGGGGCAGCGTTTGGGGGATGTCCTCCAAGACATCGAAGTTTGAAGAGGTTTCGTCTCCGATGCCGCAACTGGAGCACCGGGTCAAGGCCGGGTTCCTCTATTATTTTGCGCAATTCACGGAGTGGCCGAAGGGAACGTTTGCGGACACGGATGGGAAGCGCGCCCCGGTGCGGTTGTGTGTCTTGGGCCCAGATCCGTTTGGGACGATGTTGGAAGACATATTCAAGGACAGGCTGGTGGATGGACGAGCGATTGAGGTCGTGCGCGCCAAAACGCTGGAGGAAGCCAAAGGAGCTCACGTTCTGTTCATAAGTTCCCAAGAGAAGGACCGCATCCCGGAGTTGTTGGCCAAGCTGCCGGAGGGGCCGGTGTTGACGGTGAGTGAAACGCCGGGCTTTGCCGCACAAGGCGGGATGGTGAACTTTTACGTGGAAAACAACCGCGTGCTCTTTGAAGTCAATCGCCAGGCACTCGAAGTGCGGAAACTTTCTTTAAGTTCAAAGTTGCTGCGGCTGGCCAAGGTCGTGGACGGAGAACCGCTCAAGCCAGTTCAGCCGTAGCGGGTCGTGATGTGTCTGTATGGGGCTTTTCCGTGATATCCCGATCGCCCGGAAGTTGACGCTGCTAGTGATGGTGGCCAGCAGCAGCGCGTTGATGTTGATGTCCATTGTGGCGGTGGTGTTTGAGATTTATCGGTTCCGGCAAGTTACCCCGCGTGATTTGACGGCCATGGCCGAACTGATCGCCGCCAACAGCACGGCGCCGTTGGCCTTTCGTGATGCGGTTCACGCCCAAGAGAATCTGGCTTCGCTCAAAGTTCGGCCGGAGATTCGCGCGGCGTGGATGTACGACAAGGCCGGTGCGCTCTTTGCCCGCTACGTGGCCGAAACGGGCGATCAGACGCCGCCCCCCGCTCCCATGCGTGGGGAAGGGCACCGGTTTACGGGGAGCGAGTTGATCACTTTTTCGGATATCCGGTTGGGAAACGAGGTGCTGGGGTCGCTGTGTCTGCAATTTGATTTGCGCCATTTGTACACGCGCATGACGCTGTACCTGACCTTGATGGCGGTCTTGGCGGTGGCATCCTCGTTTGTGGCGCTGCTGTTGGCATCGCGGCTGCAGCGGCTGATTTCCGCGCCCATCATGGACTTGAGCGCGATTGCGCACACGGTGACGGTGCGGAAGGATTACTCCAAACGGGCGCAGAAGCTCGATGACGATGAACTGGGGCAGTTGGTGGATTCTTTCAACGAGATGCTCCATCAAATTGAACAGCGTGATCAAGCTCTCAATAGCGCCAACACTTCATTGCTGCTTCAAAGCGCGGAACTCGAGAATGAGCTGAAGAGCCGTCGGGCGGCCGAGGAGCGGTTCCGGCAACTGGCGGAAAATATCAGCGAAGTGTTCTGGATGACCAACACCAGCAAGAGCGAGATGATTTATATCAGCCCGGCTTACGAAAAGGTGTGGGGCCGGTCTTGCGACTCAGTTAAGGAGAATCCTCGATCTTGGATGGACACGATTCATCCCGAGGACCGCGAGCGGGTCCTGCGCACCGTGTTCGAGAATCAGGTGCGCGGTGAATACGATGAGGAATACCGGATTGTGCGTCCCGATGGAACCATCCGGTGGATACGAGATCGGGCATTTCCGGTTCGTGATGAAAAGGGGTCGGTATACCGGTTGGCTGGCATCGCAGAAGACATCACGGAGCGAAAGCAGGTCGAAGAGTCACTGCGATTGCAGGCACGGGTCTTGGACAGCATGCTGGAAGGCGTAGTGCTCACGGATGAACAGGCCAATATCGTTTTCTGCAATCGGGCGATGGAGCAAATGTTTGGCTACGATTCCGGTGAGTTGACTGGCAAACACTGTACCGTTCTCAACGCCTATCCCCCGGAAGAGAACAAACAGTTCGTGGCGCGCATTGTTGGCGAGCTGATGGAACGCGGGAGTTGGACTGGTGAGGTGGCGAACAAACGCAAAGACGGCACGCCGTTCACCTGCCAGGCGATCGTGACGAAGTTGGAACTGTCAGGAAAGACCTTCTTCGTCAGCGTCCAGCATGACATCACCGAACAAAAGCGAATCGCCGAGGAGTTGTGGGAAAGTGAAAGACGGTTTCGAACGCTGGCCACGCACGCGCCGGTGGGGATTTTCCAAACGGACAGCCGGGGACTTTGTCAGTACGTGAACAATCGCTGGGTCGAGCTGACCGGCATGGATCCGCACATGGCCATGGGGCGGGGTTGGATGGGAGCGTTGCACCACAAGGACCGTGACGTGGTCATCAAGGAATGGACATCAGCGATTGAGCAAGGCAGGGCCTTTTCCATGGAGTACCGGTTCTTTACGCCGCCCAACCGGGTCACGTGGGTCTATGGGCGCAGTGTGGCATTGTACAACAAGTATGGTCAAATCGAGGGATACCTCGGGACTGTCACGGATGTCACCGCGCGACGGGTGGCCGAGGAAGCGCTGCGCGACGCGGAACAGAAATGGCGAGCCTTGCAGGAGAACTCCAACGACCTGGTTATTGTCATGGAGCCTGACGGTGTGATCACGTCCATCAACCGTCCCATTCCGGACACAGGCCCGGACAAGGTTGTGGGACAGAGCGTGTTTGATCTTGTGGCCGCCGAACATGAATCTGTGCTTCGTGCGGCCTTCGAGACGATGAACCGGGAAGGTCATCCACAGACGCTTGAACTATTGGCGGCGCATCGTGGTGGGAGCAACGGTGAGGACAGATGGTTTGACTGCCATTTCGTGCCCATTCGCAGCGAAGGTCGGGTGCAACGGCTGGTGGTGATTGCCACGGACATCACCGACCGCAAGCGATTGGAGAGAGAGTTATTGGAGGTGAGCGACCGTGAGCAGCGGCGCATCGGCCAGGATTTGCACGACGGGCTGTGTCAGCATCTTACCGGCACGGCCTTTGCCGGCAAGGTGTTGGAGCAACGCTTGAGCGCGTTGGGGTTGCCGGAGGCCAACGACGCGCGGCGGTTGTCCGGCTTGGTGACGCAGGCCATTGAGCAGGCGCGCAGTTTTTCACGCGGGCTTTCGCCGGTGGCTTTGGAGGAAGACGGGCTGGTGGCGGCGTTGCATGACATGGCCGATAATGTGCAATCACTGTTTGATATTCGTTGTCACCTGCATAGTCCGCGTCCCGTGCTCGTGCCGGACAACACCACGGCCACGCATCTTTACCGGATTGCTCAGGAGGCCGTGAACAACGCGATTCGCCACGCCAAACCCAGCAACATCGCGATCACGCTTGAGCAACAGGATGATCGTGTGTTACTGACCATTGACGATGACGGTGTTGGTTTGCCCGAAAAGGCCGGAAACAGCAAGGGCATGGGATTGCATATCATGTCGTACCGGGCAAGAATGGTGGGCGGCACCGTGACGGTGAAACGTCGGCCCGAAGGTGGAACACGTGTGAGTTGTGAATTTGACGGGAAAGTGATTTTGAGAGGAAACGCTCATGCGACCCGCGCGTAACGGCCGCGATCAGTCAGGGAAACGCAAACGCATACTGATCGTGGACGATCATCCGATGATCCGCGAGCATCTGGCTCAGTTAATCAACCAAGCCGGTGACCTGCTTGTTTGCGGTGAAGCCGAAACAGCGCCGATGGCCATGGAAAAGCTCGATGAACTTCGGCCGGACTTGGCCATCGTGGATTTGTCGTTGAACGGGTCATCCGGCTTGGAACTCATCAAAGACATGAAAGCCGTCACGCCTGAGCTGCCGATTCTGGTGCTGTCCATGCACGACGAAACCCGGTACGCGCCACGAGCGTTGCGTGCCGGCGCCTCCGGATACATCAACAAGCACGAGGCCACCGAGAAGGTCATGGAAGCCATCCGTCGTGTTTTGGCAGGAGAGTTGTATGTCAGCGAGAAGGTGGCCGGGCTGATCCTGCGTCAATTTGTCGGTCAGCCTCATTCGGTTGAGACTAACGGCGTATCCGGTCTTACGGACCGGGAACTGGAAGTCTTTCAGCTGATCGGTCAGGGGCGCTCCACCCGCGAGATTGCCGAGGCACTGCGGCTCAGTGTAAAGACGATTGAAGCCCACCGGGCTAATATGAGCCGCAAACTCAATGTGACCAATGCGGTTGAACTGACGCAATTGGCGGTTCACTGGGTCGAAAGAGAAGAGTCAATCTGACATATCGTCCCGGTTTCCCCTTTTTACCCCTAGATCCCTCTAGGGGATTCCCCTAGGCCAGAATCAGGCGTTCCCCCGATAGCGCAGGTTCTTTGTTTGCGCTAGACATACTGGCGAACACAGAAAAGTAATCAGATTAAGGGAATAAAGGACCATGAGAATTGTGAAGCCAGATGATGATCTTCTGATTGTGTGGATGGTGTTGATTACGCTGGCCAGCTCGGTGGGTTTGGGGCTGTGGCTGTTGTTCACCTGATGGCCCGTGTTCTTTGAGTTTCATTCGATGTAGTGAAAGCGGTCGGTGGAGTGGCATCTGTTGCGAGGCTTGGAGCCTACCCGCGCAAAGATCCACACCCGTCGGTTCTTTGCGATTTCCCATGTGCATGAATCCCTCACCAATGATTGCACGTTGGGCAAGCCCATGACCAACAGGTGCCCCCCACGACCCTGATTCGCGCGTTCAAGACGCGCCCAAGAGCGAGGGATGCCGCCCGGTGTCCCTCGCTGCTTTCTTTTCGGCGCGACCGTCCACTGGAATACGGATTTGACAAAATTACCGAGTAGTTGGAATCTTGCGCCAGTCAACAATCGGCTGGAGGAAATCATGAACAGAATGATCGGTTCTATCTTCGTAATGGGCGCCATGCTTGTGATCGGAACGCACCGGATTCATGCCGCCGAGCCAGACTACAGGAAGCTCTATGAGGAACAGCAGAAACGCAATGACACCCTCGAAAGACGGCTCGCCATCTTGGAGGAGCAACTCGGTGCCAAACCCTATGTAGAAAAAGAATCTGTCCCGGAAGCCACTCTCAACTTCCTGCAAAAGACCGAGATTAGCGGGTATGTGGCCGCCTCTTACTTCTATAACTTCAACAAGCCCGAGTCTCATGAGAATACCGGCCGCGGGTTTGATGTGCGTCACAACGAGTTTCAGGCCAATAAATTCGTGCTCAAACTGGAACAGCCCGTAAACCCCAACCCGTTCGACTGGGCGGCTGGATATGCGGCTGAAGTCATCTTTGGTCAAGACGCTGAGTTCACTCAGGCATCAGGATTGAGTTTGGGAGACCAAGGCGACTTGTTGCAGGCTTACCTTGAGGTCAACGTGCCGGTGGGCAACGGCCTGAAAGTCATCTTCGGCAAATATGCCACGCCCATCGGCTACGAGCTGACCGAGACCGAACAAAACTACAACTGGTCAGCCGGCAACCAGTGGACCTTTTTGGAGCCGTTCACGCACACTGGCATCCAACTGAGTTATCAAATCAACGAAAAATGGGACACTCAGCTTCTTGTCAACAATGGTTGGGATAATGTCCAGGACAACAACAACAGTCTGTCGTTTATGGGACGAGTGGGCTTTACGCCGTCCGACAAGACCAGTTATTCGTTCATCGCCTTCGGCGGTCCCGAGCAGGATAATAACGACGGTGCATGGCGGCGCGGAGTGCAAGTGATCGCTGACCATTGGTTCACCCGGCAGGTTAATGGTGTCGTTCAGCTCGACTACGGCAAGGAAGACGAAGCCGATCCAAACGGCAACGATGCCGAATGGTTTGGCGCTGGTCTGTGGCTCGCCTTTTTGCCGACGGAAAAGTGGAACGTGGCTGTTCGCGGCGACTGGGTCAAAGATGGTGATGGGGCGCGCACTTCCGGCGCGCCGGCTCTTGCGCCGTTCTCCAACCACAAAGGACAGGAGCTTTACAGCCTGACGTTGACGTTGAACATCAAGCCGATTTCTGAGTTGCGAGTCGCTCCTGAAGTCCGGTGGGATCGTTCGTCACGCGATCACGCGTTTGACGGTCACAAAGACCAAGTAACCGTGGGCGTCGGCGCTGCGTATTTCTACTAGCCAAGATCAGCCGGTTGTGTTGGAAAGGCGTTGGGTGACAATGGGTTGAGTCAGCCTTCTGGCTTGTTGTCCGGCCCTGTGGTATCGTCCCTTACCGATTGCGAAGGGACGGTTTCTATGTTCGAGCCAACCAAAGACAAGATGGAGTCGCAGGGCGATGTTTGCGTCATGACACACGAACCGATCACCGGTTCGCCCTCTGGTGCCACTGAAACACAACGAGCACTCTCCAAACAGGAGCGGCTGCTTATGAAATCGGCCGAGTACTTGGACATGGTCGTCAACTGCCGGGAACTCGCCCCCGAAACGAAGCAGTACGTGCATCAAACCACGCTTGCCAACTTCGATGAGTATTTTAATCGCGGCTTCCTGCACTACCGCAAATCCGTGGCAGAAGCGGAGGACTTTGCTGCCATCGAATGGACGGGGCAAGGTTCCATCATCGAGGACCTCATGGGGCGAAAGTTTATTGATTGTCTCGGCGGGTTTGGCGTGTACAACATGGGCATCCGCCACCCAAAGATTGTCGCTGCCGTCGAGGCGCAACTCAAACGAATGCCGCTCTCCTCGCAGGAACTGCTCGATCCGTTGCGCGGCTTTCTTGCCGAACTGCTGGGTGAACTCGCGCCCGGCGATCTCCAAGAGTGTTTCTTCATCTGCAACGGCACCGATGCCGTTGAAGGCGCGCTGAAACTGGCGCGGCTCTACACCAAGAAAACCGGCTTCATTTCCTCAACCGGCGGGTTCCACGGCAAATCCATGGGATCGCTGTCGGTGATGGGACGCGCCGTTTACCGCAAACCATTTCAACCGCTGCTCTCGAACGTCCACTTCGTTGACTATGGCGACGCCAAGGACCTGCAACGCGAATTGAAGAAGCTGACCGACTTGGGCGAAGACATTGCCGCCGTCATCCTCGAGCCGGTGCAGGGCGAAGCCGGTGCCG
>CAZEQV010000010.1:0-25625 GCA_964514435.1 uncultured Verrucomicrobiota bacterium | reverse complement strand
GATCCGACGGCCGGTCGGGTTCTGTTGGACGGGAAAGACCTGCGGGACTTGGACGTGGACGAACTGCGGCGGAACATCGGGTTGGTGTTTCAAGAGAGCTTTCTGTTCAGCAACAGCGTGGCAGCCAACATTTCCTTCGGCCATCCCCAAGCCACCCGCGAGCAGGTGGAAAAAGCCGCCCGCATCGCTGCCGCGCACGATTTCATCATGGAACTGCCGAAAGGGTACGACAGCATCCTTGGCGAATCCGGCTGCAACCTCAGCGGCGGACAGCGTCAACGGCTGGCCATCGCGCGGGCGTTGCTGCTGGAGCCGCCCATCTTGTTGCTCGACGACCCCACGGCGGCCATTGATCCGCAGACGGAGCACGAAATCCTCGTGGCCATGGAAAGTGCGATGAAGGGGCGCACCACATTTGTGGTGGCGCACCGGCTCAGCACGCTGCGCCGGGCCGATTTTGCGGTTGTGCTGGAAGCCGGGCGGATTGTGCAGGTGGGAACGCATGACGAGCTGATGCGACAGCCCGGACAGTACCGGCGCGCCGCGACGTTGCAGGTGCCGGACCAGAAGAGCCGCGCCCTGCTGGGCATTCCGATCGGCTGAGGCATTGGCTTCGTGCTTCATTTTCGCGGGACGATCACTATAATCGCCCGCCATGCGACTACTCGTTGCCACGCGCAACAAACATAAATTGGTGGAGATCCGGGCCATCCTCAAGGACCTCGATCTCGATGTGTTTTCCTCCCACGATATCAAAGGTCTGGCGGACATTGAGGAAACCGCCGACAACCTCCGGGACAACGCCATCAAGAAGGCAGTTGAATCCGCCAAGGTCGCCAAGATGTTGACCTTGGCCGACGACACCGGGTTGGAAGTGGACGCGCTCAACGGCGAACCCGGCGTGATGTCGGCCCGGTACGCGGGCCAGAGGGTCACCTATCACGAGAACAACAAGAAACTGCTGGAAAAACTGGCCGGGATTCCTTTCGAGAAACGCACCGCGCGATTTCGGTGCGTGATGGCGGTGGCTGATGAGAACGGTTTGGTGGACACAGTCGAGGGAATCTGCAATGGAACGATCGTGGAAGGCGAACGAGGCGGCGGCGGTTTCGGCTACGATCCGCTGTTCATACCGGACGGCCAAGTGAAAACATTTGCGGAACTATCGCCCGACGTGAAAAACCGCATCAGCCATCGAGGCAAAGCCCTGCAAAAAGCCTGGGCCGTCCTCAGCCGGTATCTACGGGCCAAGAGCGCCTGAAACGACAGTCTTACCGGTCGGGTGGATGGAAGGTGGAAGTCTGGATGGTGGTCTGGATAATCTGGGGCATATGCATCGGAACGGTGTTCAAGGGCGAATGGAAGAAGCGGTTGTAGCGCGTGCGATGGGGACCTGACGGTGAGCGTGGGTGAATAATCACGCGGAGTTGCTTTTTTGGTAGAAAGGGACGGCAAACACCCCATGAACCTGTAGTCAAAGAGGCTCTCGACGCCCCGCCCTCCCATTCGGCAATGCTTCACTACCGAAGCGAGCGATTCTACTCGGCTTTTACTACCCAGCCTTTTTGCACGGCCAGCTTGCCGTCATACTTGGCTTTGCTGCGGTCGGCTTGGACGGCTTCCAGCGTGATCTCGCCCACAAGTTTTTCCTCGGTGAACACCACGTTGCCGGCATCGTCCTTCGTGTCCACGGTCTCGTAAAGGCGCAGTTTGTCGCCGGTTTTGAAACCGTGCTCGCTGCCCAGCGAAACGATGAGCGTTTCGGCATTGGCGACGGCGATGACCTTGCCGGGCGTTTTCCGTAGGGCGGCGGCTTGGGTTTGCGCGGCTTGCTCTGCCTGCGCCGTTTGAGAAGCTTTCGCCTTGAGCCGACCGGATTCCGGCAGCTTGGCTTTGTCAATTTGTTGGATGATGTCGTTGAGCGCCTTGACGGTGGCTTTGCCGAGCGCGCTGTTCATGAACTCCTTGTTCTCGAACCCGATCTTGCCGCCGTGTCCCTTGACGCCGACGCCGATGTCGAAGCCAAGCCCGGTTTGCTGGGCGACGGCGTTGCCCGAGGTGACGATCTTGCGCGTGGCCGTGTCCACCAGCCGCCAGTCAATGCGCACGTCCGATTTGCTGGCGCCGATGCCGAGTTTGCCGCCGCTGCCGGGGACAAATCCGCCAAGATCCACGCCTTGCTTGGCGGAGCCAAAGCGGGTCACTTTGCCGCGCAACATGAAATCCGCGCCGGCGAAACCGCCCTTGTCCACCTTCTCCGAATCGCTGACGAAGCCGGCCTCGCCGAGCCGGATTTCCTCGATCAACTCCGGCAACGCCGTGGATTCGAGCACGGTGAATTTGCCGAGCTTGGTCAGTTCTGTGATCAACATTTCCGCCAGCCCTTCGCCGAGGGCGGGCTGCCAGCCTTGGATTTGCGAGAGGTCGCCGTCCAAAGGCGCGACAAACACAGTGGGCTTTGTGTCTTCGGCCGTCCAGCCCGTAGCCGAGACAACTGCTCCGAGCATCAAAAAGACGATGGTTTTCATGCCGGTATTATCGTTTCCCCGGCAGCGTTGACAACTGAAAAGAAAATGAGCGGCGGCGAGTCTTTGCAACGCGAGAGATTTCCACTAGTCTGACCGCAACAGACGAAAGTCAAACCATGAACAATCGCGATCGCGCTCTCGCTGTTCTGCGCTACCAAGAAACGGACCGGCTCCCGCTGGTGCATTTCGGGTTTCTCTGCGAAACCCTTGACCGCTGGCATCGGGAAGGCCATCTCACCGACGAAGAACGTCAACGCTGCAGCGACGGCAATCCCGCCGAGGACAGTGTCGCAAAGAAGCTGGGATTCGATTTCAGTTGGCAGACGATGTTCTACCCCAATCCGCTCTTGCGGCCGGGGTTCACGAGCGAAGTCGTGGCGGAGTTTCCCGACGGCAGCAAACATGTCCGCAATCACTTGGGCGTTGTCCAAATGGAGGCCCCGGATGCCGGCTCCATTCCCGCTGAGATTGACCATCTGCTCAAGGACCGTGCCTCGTGGGAGAAACATTACCGGCCCCGCTTGCAATGGTGTCCCGAACGCGTCACCGAGGCCGGCTTCTGGCACGAGGGACAGCACCACCGCTTCGGCCAGGGCGGATTGGAGATCCTCAAGACCAGCCAGCGCGACCGCCCGCTCGGCCTGCATTGCGGCAGTTTGTACGGCAACTTCCGCAACATCGTCGGCGTCGAGGGGACAAGCTACTTGTTGATGGACGACGAACCGCTGTTCGACGAAATCCTCGCCACCATCGCCGACCTCTGCTACCGCAACACCGAATACGCGCTCGTCTCAGGCGCGAAATTCGACTTCGCCCATTTCTGGGAGGACATCTGTTTCAAGAACGGCCCCCTCGTCAACCCCGCCGTCTTCACCGGGAAAGTAGGCTTCCATTACCGGCGCATCACGCAGTTACTCAACCGGCACGGCATTGACATCATCAGCGTCGATAGCGACGGCTGCATTGACAAGCTCCTGCCCATCTGGCTGGAGAACGGCGTCAACACCATGTTCCCCATCGAGGTCGGCACGTGGAACGCCTCCATCGGCCCGTGGCGCCAACAATACGGGAAAGAACTGCTCGGTGTCGGCGGCGTCAACAAACGCGTCTTCTCCCGTGACCGGGCCGCCGTGGATGCCGAAATTGAACGCCTCCGGCCTCTGATTGATTTGGGCGGCTACATCCCCTGTCCCGACCATCGCCTGCCCGGCGACAACCAGTTTGATCTGGTCCGGTACTACTGCGACCGCATGCGCCAGCTTACCGGCTAACCCATGCAGACTGATCGTCCTGTCGGCCGGTGAGGTCAAACGGATGAAGGCCACGATGCAGTTCCCACGCTACTACGATTTACTGGTCGCATAGGGATGCCGGGCCACCCAACATTGACCACGGGAACGGCTCACGGTAGCATCCACGGGCATGGAAAAGACTTCCCTCGATTTCTTGCGGCACCTCGTCAACACCCCCAGTCCCAGCGGCTTTGAAGCGGCCGGACAACGGGTCTGGCTTGACTATGCCCGGCAGTTCGCCGACGAAACGTTCACCGACGCCTACGGTAATGCCGTTGCCGTCCTGAACAAAGGCGGCTCGCCCCGCATCATGCTGTCGGGGCACGCCGACGAAATCGGGTTGATGGTCAATTACATCAACGACAAAGGTTTCATTTACCTGCGCCGCATCGGTGGAGTGGACCCGGCGATTACCAAAGCCCAGCGCCTCATCATTCACACGGCCAACGGCCCGGTGCGCGGCGTCGTCGGCACCGTCGCGCCGCATCTGCAGAAAGGTGAGGGCGACCCGAAACCGCCGAAGTTGCACGAGTTGTACGCGGACATCGGCTGCACGACCAAAAAGGAAGCCGAGAAGTTGGTTCACGTGGGCGACCCCATCACGCTGGCCGATGAGTTTGAAATCTTGCGCGGCGAGATAGCTATTGCGCGGGGATTCGACAACCGCATCGGCACGTTTGCGACCATCGAAGCCTTGCGATTGCTCAAACAGGGCAAAAAGGAGATCGCAGCCGAAGTCTGCGCCGTTTCCAACGTCCAGGAAGAAGTCGGCTTGTTCGGCGCGCGCCAGATTGCGTACTCGCTGAAACCCGACGTGGCGCTTTGCGTGGACGTGACCCACGCCACCGATGTGCCCGGCATCAGCAAGGAACAACACGGCGATGTACAACTCGGAAAAGGACCGGCCATCACGCTGGGCGGCCCGAACCACCCGGAAGTGTACGCTCGCCTGCGCTACGTGGCCAAGAAAGCGAAGATATCATTGCAGTTGGAAGCCGTCTCCGGCACCAGCGGCACGGACACCGACGCCATCTTCTGGACGCGTGGCGGCATTCCGAGCGGGCTGGTCAGTCTGCCAAACCGGTATATGCATTCGCCGGTCGAGATGATCAATTTGCGCGACTTGGAGCAAGTCAGCGAACTGCTGGCCGCCTTCGTCATCAGCGTCAAACACGGCGAACAGTTCAAAACCAAGGTCTGATGAAGACAGAAACCAGCGCCAATTTCGCATGGGAATAGACAAAACGAGTTTGTCTTTGGCATTTGACATTATCCAATGACCAGTGTTCGGAATAAGCAGATGAGTATGGCAAAGCTCGCGTCCAGCAAGTCGGTGCCGGCTGAGATTGTGTCGAAGTTGGCGCGCTACTTCAACCGCAACGGCTATGTTCGCCGCCAAAACTCCCGGCGGTTGAGCCGCGATGGTTATCAGCGTTACAAGAGGGGAGACGAGGTGCGATTGGTTGCCAAGAGTGCACGAGAATGAGCCACCATCCGCGCCCTGCTCGAGCGGGCCGGGTTCAGACCGGGACGACCCTTTCGCAAAGGCCGGCAGTATTGTCAGCCCGTGTACGGGCGCAGTGTGGTGCGACGCTTTCTTGATTTGGTCAGGGCAAAGAACAGCCGGGCCAAGGGCCCCACTTAATTGCCGACCCGCTTCTGCATTAAAAACCGGCCGGTAATTTACGAGCGCCTTCTGCCCCCGATTGTCCCTGCGGGCGGCAGTCGCGTGTGGGGCAGACTTTCGATCCTGCCTATGCCCCGGTGGCACAAGCGTCCCTGGTTGCGCGGCCACGGGCGCGGACCGTTGGCCGTTGTTGATTTTCGCGGGGGGCTGCGGCATTGTTCGCGCCCTGTGAAAGCATTCATTTTAGCGGCGGGATTGGGAACTCGGTTGCGGTCGTTGGGACTGGATTGTCCGAAGGTGATGGTGCCGATCGGGGGGAAACCATTGCTTCAACATCACATCGAGATGCTCAAGAAACAGGGCGTCACCGAGTTCATTGTCAATCTGCATTACAAACCGGAAAGCATAACCGGTCATTTTGGCGACGGCAGCCGGTACGGTGTGCGGATGACCTATTCACATGAGCCGGAGTTGCTGGGGACAGCCGGTGCGGTGAAGAAGATGGAATCGCATCTGCGAGACGGGATGTTTCTGCTCTTTTACGGGGACAATCTGCTGCGGGTGGACATCGGGCCGCTGGCTCAATTTCATCGTGACCGGCAAGCCCTGGCGACACTGGCGTTGTTCGAGTCGGCGGAGCCGTGGACAGGCGGGGTTGTGGAGACGGATGCGACCGGAAGGATCACGCGGTTTCGCGAGAAACCTGACCGGAAAGACATTTCGACAAACCTGATTAACGCTGGTATTTATGCGCTCGAACCTCGCGTGTTGGACGCGATTCCTGCCGGTGCGTTCTATGATTTCGGAAAAGATTTGTTTCCGAAGTTGTTGGCAGCCGGTGAGCCGATGTTTGCCATGAAGCCGGATGCGTACATCCGTGACATTGGCACGCCGGAAAGGTTGGCGCAGGCGCGCAAGGATTACGAAGAAGGTTTGTTGGGCGCATGATCATCACACAGACACCATTACGGATTTCCCTGGCGGGCGGCGGCACCGATTTTCGCGAGTTCTTCCGCGAACACGGTGGCGCCGTGGTCAGCACCGCCATAGATCGCTTTGTCTATTGCATTGTCAAGGAACGGTTCGACGACAAGATCTACGTCAACTGGTCGAAGAAGGAGATCGTGGAAAGTGTTGATCAGATCGAACACGCCCTCGTGCGCGAGGCGATGCGCAAGACTGGTGTGACGAAAGCCGTGGAGATTTCCTTTCTGTCCGACATACCGGCCGAGGGATCCGGCCTGGGCTCCTCCAGCAGCGTCACGGTCGGGGTGCTGAACGCCCTGTATCATTTTATCGGCGAGACGCCGACGGCTGATCAATTGGCCCGTGAAGCATGCGAGATCGAAATTGACATCCTCGGCAAACCCATCGGCGTACAAGACCAGTACATCGCCGCCTATGGTGGATTGCGCCAGTTGCGGTTCGGTCCCGGAGACAAAGTGGTGGCGGAACCGCTCCACCCGAGCCGTTCGGCGCTCGAAGACATGGACAACATGCTCATGTCGTTCTTTACCGGGCGCACCCGCCAGGCGGACGGCATCCTCGCGCAGCAACGCTCCAACATCGCCGCCAAAGTGGATGTGTTGAAGCAAATGACCAAGCAAGCGGAACAAGTGCGGCAGATCATCGAATCCGGCGACATTGAACAACTGGGCCGGGTGTTGCACGAAGGCTGGGAGGCCAAACGCAAACTCGCCACCGGCATCAGCAGCAGCGAACTCGACGAGATTTACGAGCGCGCCGTGAAGGCCGGTGCGCTGGGCGGCAAAATCTCCGGCGCGGGCGGCGGGGGATTCTTTCTGTTGTGCGTGCCCAGCGACAAACGCCAAGCGGTCCGCAAGGCGCTGGCCAACCTCCGCGAAATGCCGTTCCGCCTCGAACGCGGCGGCAGTCGCGTCGTCCTCAATATGCAAAGGTACTGACATGAAAACACCCTCCCAACACGCGCAGGATTACCTCACCGGCTTGAAGGCTGTTCTGGACAAGCTGTCTCTCAAGGAAATCGAGGGCGTCATCAAAGCCATCGAGCAGGCCCACGCCGAAGGACGCCAGATTTTCGTCATCGGCAACGGCGGCAGCGCCGCCACGGCTTCGCACATGATGAACGATTTCAACAAGGGCACGCTGGGCCACAAGGGCGACGCGCCCTGGAAACGGATGCGCGTCATCGCGCTCACCGACAACGTCTCGCTCATGACCGCCTGGGGCAACGATACCGATTACAATCACATCTTCAGCGAACCGCTCCGCAACCTAGCCCGGCCCGGTGACGTGCTGGTGTGCATCTCCGCGTCCGGCAACTCGCCGAACATCATCGCCGCCGTGGACGCCGCCAAGCAGATCGGCTTGAAAGTGATCGGGCTTACCGGCTTCGGCGGGGGTAAACTGGCGAAGATGGCGGATGTGAATTTCCTCGTACCCTCCCACGAGTACGGTCCTGTCGAGGACGTTCACATGATCCTTGATCATATCATTACCAGTTACATGTACGAGAAGTTGAAATCCTCCCACCCGCGATGAGCAAGGGACGAGTTCTCATTACCGGCGGAGCCGGGTTCATCGGCGCGCACACCGGCCAGGAATTGCTGGCGGCCGGCTACGAGGTGCGCGCGCTCGACAATCTCACGGCGCCCATCCACGCCTCCACCTCCGAGTGGCCGGCCTGGTTGCCGTCGGACATCGAACGCTGCTTCGGCGATGTCCGCCACGCCGACGATTGGCGCCGGGCGCTCAAGGGCGTGGAGTACATCGTCCACCTTGCCGCGCATCAGGATTTGCTGCCCAACTTCTCGAAATTCTTTCACGTCAACTCCGTCGGCACCGCTTTGATGTACGAACTGATCGTCACCGAGAAGTTCCCGGTTCGCAAGGTTGTGGTGGCCAGCACGCAATTTGTCTATGGCGAGGGCCGGTACGAATGCGCGACGGACGGCGAAGTGTTTCCCGACGGGCGCGATCCGGGGCGGCTGGCGAAAGGGTTATGGGAGCCGGCATGCCCGACGTGCGGCGGCGCGATCAAACCGCTGCTGTTGCGGGAGACGCACGCGAACCCGAGGAACCAGTATTCCATTTCGAAATACTCGCAGGAGCTGATGGCGGTGGGGTTGGCGCGCAATTACGGCGTGCCCAGCGTGGCGATGCGTTACTCCATCGTGCAAGGACCATGGCAGTCGTTTCGCAATGCCTACTCGGGCGTGCTGCGGGTGTTCACCTTGCAGCACCTGGCCGGTCAGCCGGCCACCATTTTCGAGGATGGCGGACAGTTGCGCGATTACGTCAACGTCGAAGACGTGGCGCGAGCCAACCGGCTGGTGTTGGAGCGCGAGGAGGCCAATTACCAGGTGTTCAACGTCGGCGGCGGCAAGGGCTACACCGTGCGCGAGTTTGCCGCCATCGTTTCCGGCCGGGAACCCCACGTGACCGGCGAGTATCGCGTCGGCGACACCCGGCACAGTGTCAGCGACATTTCGAAGTTGCAGGCGCTTGGCTGGCAGCCGCGCAAAACGCCGCGCGACAGCGTGCGCGACTACATCGGGTGGATCCGGCAACAGAAGCTGGACAAAGATTACGCGGGCGAAGCGCTGGCGAAGCTGCGCGAGATGGGAGCGTTGCGGAAAGCGCAATGAGCGATGTCACGCCAGAACTGTCGGTGGTGATTCCCTGTTACCGGGAGGCGGAACGTTTGCGCCAGCACGTGCCCGGCATTGTAGAGTATTTGAAATCTCAGAATTTGAGATCTGAGATCATTGTGGTGGATGACGGCAGTCCCGATGACACGGCAGCCGTGGCGCGAACGTTGCCGGTGCGCTTGATTTCCTATCAACCCAACCGGGGCAAGGGCGGCGCGGTGAAAGAGGGGATGCTCGCGGCGGCTGGCCGGTATGTCTTGTTCACCGACGCCGATCAAAGCACACCGATTTCGGAAGTGCAGAAGTTGTTGGAGAAACTGCGGGGCGGATTCGACATGGCGATCGGTTCACGAGCGGTACCGGGCGCGGAAGTGCGCGAACCGCAGGCGTGGTATCGGGCCTTGGCCGGCAAGCTGTTTGGACTGGGCACGCGCCTGTTTGCCATTCGCGGCATCCACGACACACAATGCGGGTTCAAGGCCATGACCCGTGAAGTCGCCCAGAACGTGTTTCCACAAGTCACATCCTGTTCGGCCATCTTTGACATTGAGATGTTGCTGGTGGCCACACGCCAAGGCTACCGGATTGCCGAGGTACCGGTGCGTTGGGTGCATGACCCGGACACGAGGATTCCCTACAACCTGCGGCGCGCCATCAAAATCTGGCTGGAACTGTTTCGGATCAGCCGCGCCCAACACGTGGTCTGGCCGCTCAAGGTGCGACAATGAAACGCAACATCGAGATAACTTTCCTGGCGGTCATTCTGTTGATCGGTGCATGGTTTCGCTTCTCGCATTTGCATCTTTTGGAGTTCAAGGCTGACGAAGCAGTTGCGGCGCATCTGGCGATGAAGTTTGTAAAAGGCGGCGAACTGCCGACGGCCGGGTTGATGTCCAGCGTCGGCGTCACCAATCCGCCGTTGTTCATTTATCTCATCATCCCGATGTTCTTCCTGACCACGAGCATCGCCGGCGTGTCGTGCATGATCGCCGCGTTGGGGCTGGCGGCGGTGGCGGCCTGCTGGTGGTTTGTCCGCAAGTACTACGGAGCGATACCGGCCTTGATCGCGGCGGCGATGTTTGCCGTGTCGCCGTGGGCGGTGATCTATTCGCGCAAGATTTGGGCGCAAGATTTCGTTCCCGTGTTCGCCGTGGCGACGATGTGGGCGGTGCATTCGCTGTGTCTTGGCGGCAACAAGAAGGCGGTGTTCTGGGCGGTGTTCCTGCCGTTGGCGGTGATCCAGATTCACTTCTCCGGATTCGCGCTGACGGCGACGGTGTTGGCCATCCTATTGTTGTTGCGTCCGAAACTGGACTGGCGGTTTGCCGCCGCCGGTGTGGTGGCGGCCGGTATCCTGTTGGTGCCGTATCTGGAGTTCCAGCGGTCAAACGGCTGGCGCGATTTCCAACAGATGAAAGCGCAGGTGGGCGGACAGAAATGGAATCTGCCGCCCGACATGACCATCCAGCCGGACTCCGGTTATCCGTTGCCGCGCCGTCCGAGTGAAGCGTGGAAGCACGCGCTGGCCATCATGAACGGGGGCGAGATTGAAGATGTGTTGGGATTGGCGGCGAGCGCGAAGTTCGATCAAAAGACCTTGCACCAGCGCAAGCACAAGGTGACCGGCGAGTATTTCACCTCGACGTTGACGATGGGGGATTGGCTGTTGGGATTGCAGCGGCTGGCGTTCGTGGCCGGGTTGATTGGGGTGGGGGTGGGGGCCGTGAAACGGTTGCGAAGGTTACCGGCGATGCCGTGGGTCGGCGTGGACAACGGTGCACGTGAATGGATTCTGGTGTTGTGGATCGTGGTGCCGTTGGCGGCGTACATCGCGGCCGGCTTGTGGACGTACTTGTCGTACTACGTGATTTTGTATCCGACGCATTTTATCCTTCTTGGCTGGGTGACGGAGCGGTTGCTGGCCGGGACGAAGGAGAAGGCATTGCGCGGCATGATCGTGACGGCGACCGGTGCGTTCCTGTTGGGCAACATCGTGTTCATGACGGATCTCTACCGGTTTTTGGACAAGTATGGCGGGGCACAGGGCACGTACGGGAGCGGACTGGCGTTCAAGGAGCAAGCCGCCCGGTTTTTGGCGGCGCGCGCCGACATCAACAAACTCATGGCGGAGCAGAGGCTGGTGCAAATGGACCAGTGGGGTCAGGCCAAGCAGTCGGAGTTGGATTTGCCCTTTTTGGCGATGTTGCAGACCGGCAAGGTTCCGCCGGCGACGGATGGCCAGGTGATTGGTCCGAAAACGGTGGTGTTGGTGGTGGACAACAACCGCTCGGCGTTTGATCCGTTTCGGGCGCCGCCGTTGCAGGAGCTGGCGCAAACGAACTTTGGCCCGATGATGCTGTATTTCACGGAGCGATGATGAAACTTCCCTTCGAGACCAAGAGCGAACGGATCATGGCCAGCGCGCTGCTGCTGTTGTGGGCGGTGTTGTTCCTGCCGAACCTGCGGACCAATCCGAAGTGGTACGGCGACGAAGGTGAATGGATGGAGAAGTGCTGGACGTTCATTCACGGCGAGCCGCGCGTCGGGCCGGTGAAGAACGATTTCATTTTCCCGTATCCGTATCCGCCCGTGTACATGCTGGTCAACGGATCGTTGCTGCGGATATTCGGCGAGGACATCGTGGTGGGGCGCGCGCTGGGGGCGGTGACGGCGTTGGCGGCCGCGGCGTTGCTTTTTTGGATCGGCTGCCGGCTGCGTGACAAACAGTTTGGGTTTCTCTGCGCCGCCGCGTTTCTGGTGTACAACGAGGCGGTGATGAATTTCCGCTGGGTGCGCTCGCATCCGATGGCCGGCGCGTTTGCGTTGGCGTCGGTCGGGTTTTTGATCCGGTACGTTCAGGAAAAAAGATGGCGTGATGCGGTGCTGGCCGGCTCGATGTGCGCGCTGGCGACCGGCACGCATTACATGACGTATCCGTTGATTGGCGCGGTGCTGGCGACGGTGGCGGTGGTGAACGCCAGGAATTGGAGGACTGTCAAGGCCTGGTCGCACGTGCTCGTGGCGGGCGCCATGGCGGGTTCCTATGCCGGTGCGTTTGTGTTGTGGTACACGGCGACGTCGGGTTGGACGCCGTTGATGGAGCAGACGGGACGGTTGTTGAGCATCGCCAACAATGAAGCGAGGCCGACGTTCGCCGGTGAGGTGGAGCGGTTTGTTCAGAATGTGTGGACGCTGGGATTCAAGACGCCGACGAAGGGGCCGCCGCCGGGTTGGTCGGGCAAAGATTGGTGGTTGGCGGTGGCGACGTTGGGTTTTGTTTTCTTGCCGGTCAAAGACAAATGGATGCGGCTGTGGGTGCCGTTCTGGCTGTTGGTGTTGATGTATGGCGTGTTCAAGAAACTCAACAACGTGCCGATGTTTTTTTACCCGGCCACGGTGTTTTTGCCGTTGATGGCGGTGGGGTTCGCCGGTGTTTGGACGTGGGCGGGTGAACTGCTAGTGAAATCAGGGAAAGGCGCGTCCGGTGGGCGGGCCTTGCCGGGCCTTGTCGCGTGCGGATTGTTTGCAGCGACCACGTTGTCGGGCAGTTTGGGAGGGTTCAAGAGCAAGATTGACACGTGGTCGCAGTTTTCGGTGACGGAAGCGGAAGCGGCGATGAAGTTCGTGAACGAGCGCACCGGATCCGAGGACGTGGTGGCGGTGCCGAAACAGATTTATTGGCTGGTGAAGAATGGCAAGCGCTCCATGTTGACGTGGTGCGCGCGATACAACGGCGTGGTCAATGACATGCCGGTGCCGGTGGAAATCCCGCGATCGTTGTATGCGTACGATTGCCGGCTGGAAAACACGAAGTTTGTGGTGATGGCGTCCGGTGTGAATCCGCAGACGCAACAAGGCGTGGGGATTGACCTGATTTATGCCCAGGGACTGCGCGGGGTGCCGGAGGTGGTGGCGCAAATGTTGACGGAGAAATGGCCGGTGGTGTGGCACGGCGGCGCGGGAGCGACCGTGGTGAACGTGGGCAACGGGCGAATGTGGCCGGTGGCGGTGGGCGGCGAATACCTGGTGTTTGCGAATCCGCGTTTGATGAAATCGAGTGAGCAGGCCGCGCCTTAGTGGCGTCAAAGGGAAGCGAAATGGACAAGAATACCCAAGCGCTGTTGATCATTCCCACGTACAACGAGAAGGACAACGTGCGGAAGGTCATTGAGATGTCGTTGAGCCAGTCTTCGATCATCGAAGTGTTGATCGTGGACGATGGTTCGCCCGACGGCACGGCCGGCATCGTCGAGGAGATGATGAAATCCAATCCGCGCGTTCATCTCTTGAGACGGCCCGGCAAGATGGGATTGGGGACGGCGTACATTGCCGGGTTCAAGTGGGGTTTGGCGCGCGAGCGGTTCGGGTGTTTCCTGGAGATGGATTGTGATTTCTCGCACGACCCGGCGGAGCTGCCGAATTTCTTGAAGGCTGTGGAGCAGGCGGACTTGGTGTTGGGGTCGCGGTACAAGGATGGGATACGAGTCACGAACTGGCCGATGCGGAGGCTGATGTTGAGCCGCAGCGCGGCGATTTATGTGCGGATTGTGACCGGGTTGCCCGTGGCCGATCCGACGGGCGGGTTCAAATGTTTCCGGCGCGCCGTGCTGGAGGCAATCGAACTCGACAGGGTCCGAAGCAATGGCTATGCTTTCCAAATCGAAATGACGTACAAAGCGTGGATGAAAGGCTTTCGCGTCGTGGAGATACCCATCACATTTGCGGACCGCTTTGCTGGTGTTTCCAAGATGTCGGGCGGGATCGTCAAAGAAGCGTTGCGGGAAGTGTGGCGGTTGACGGCGTCACACGGGTTTCGAAGGTCGCCTCCGAAGAATCCGTCAATCGGACGATAGTCAGGAACAAATTCTTTCATGAACGAACCATCAGTGGAAACGTCACCAGACGCCCTACCGGTCGTTGGAACGAACGGCGGCAGCTTTTTTGCCTGGCGCGACAAGGTGGCGTTTGCCGTCGCCGGGATGGTTTCGTTTATCGGTTATCTCCTGACGCTGGCGCCGAGCGTGACTCTGGAGGATTCCGGCGAGTTCATCACGGCGACGTACCATCTGGGGGTGCCGCACCCGCCCGGCTATCCAATCTGGACGATTCTTTCCTGGCTTTGGCAGCTTATCATTCCGTTCGGCAACATCGCATGGCGCGTCAACTTGATGTCGGCATTCTTCGGGGCGGTGGCGGTGGGGTTGTGCGCGATGCTGGTGTCCAAGACCGGTCACGTGATGGCGTTGCGCGTTGGATTCCTGCGCAAGCCCGGTCAGGAACGGATGGTGAACTGGATCATCTTGGCCAGCGCGGTGACAGCCGGACTGTTGCTGGCGTTCTCGCCGGTGATGTGGTCGCAGTCCGTGATCGCCGAGGTGTATGCGTTGAACGCATTTTTTCTGTTTGTGGTGTTGGTGCTGCTTTACCGCTGTAGTTTTGAAACCGAGAAGCGGTGGCGGTTGTATTTGGCGGCATTCGTTTGGGGCGTCAGTCTCACGAATCACCAGACTCTGGTGTTGCTGACGGTCGCGTTCCCGGCGTTTGTTTGGTTTTCCGATAAACAACTTGGTCGCGATGTGTTGGTGCCGATCTTGTCCGTCATTGTGGTGGGTGTGCTGAGAATGATCGTGATGGATAACAGTATGTTTCACGCCGGTAGCTTCTCGGCGGCGGTCGTGTTGGTGGTGGGCGTCGGCGCGGGCGTGTGGTTGTATTATTTGTTTCAGGAGGGCGGCGGCCTCTTTCGCATGTGGAAGCAGATGCTCACGTTGTATGTGGCGGTGGCGCTGGGGCTGGCTTTGTACGGATATTCGCCGCTATCGTCCGCGACGAATCCACCGATGAATTGGGGCTACACGCGCACGCCGCAGGGGTTCCTGCATCACTTCACGCGGGGACAATACGAAAAGGTGAAGACCGAGCGCACCATCCTGCAGTTTTGGGGACAGCTCAACATGTTCTTCGACGATTTGCAGGAGCAGTTTCATGTCGTGTTCGCGTTGCTGGCGTTGTTGTGCCTGTTTTTCTACCGCGACATGGATCAAAGTGACCGGAACTGGGTGAAGTTCCTGTTGATTGCGTTTTTGTTTCTGGGATTGGGTTTCCTGTTCCTTTCGAACCCCACCTTCGACAAGCAGAAGCAGTTCACCGACCGGGTGTTCTTCCTGCCCGGTCACTGTTTGTTTGCGCTTTGGATTGGGTACGGTCTCATTCTGGGACTGGGCGCGGTGTTGTCCAAATCGCCGCCCGGCGCGATCTTGCCGGCGACGCTAACCTGTGTGGTGGCGGTGTTGCCGTCTATTTCGGTGTTGCGCAACTGGGGTGAGAACGAACAGCGGGACCACGATTTCGGATATAAGTTCGGATACCTGATGTTCAAACCCGGCGGCGGCTATCCAGAGATGGATCGTGATGCTGTGTTGTTTGGCGGCACCGATCCCGGTCGATTTGTCCCGACGTACATGATTTTTGTGGAAAGCCAGGCTCCTAGCCGCGCCAAGACAACAATGGCCAAGTACCCCGAAAGCGGCACATTTGACCGCCGGGACGTGTACATCATCACCCAGAACGCGTTGGCTGATTCGACGTACATGAGCTACATCCGCGACCATTACGACTATTCCCGACCGGATCCAAACAAGCCCGAGACGTTGGCGAGTCGTTCAGCTTGGCAGAAGGCGCTTTTTCATTTTGGCTGGAAGTACCTGAAACGCAACGAAGCGTACCCCAAGGAACCCATCTGGATTCCCAGCGATCAGGATACTCAGGCGGCGTTTCAGCAATACGTGGCCGAGTTGCAGTCGCGTCAACGCATGCCCGGCGAGGAAGTGGCCATCGAAGGCGGACGGGTCAGCGTGCAAGGCGTGGCCGGTGTCATGGCCATCAACGGCATTCTCACCAAAATGATTCATGACAAGAACAAGGACAAACGCTCGTTCTACGTGGAGGAAAGTTACGTCATTCCGTGGATGTACCCCCACATGGAGCCATACGGGATCATTCTCAAGATCAACAAAGACCCCATTCCCGGACCCGATACCGACATGGATCGCTGGAAGGCAATGGTGGAACGTGACAAAGCGTACTGGGATGCGCTTTGCGAGGATCTCGTCAAGGACCCGAAGTTCAACCGGGATGATGTGGCCCAAAAAACATTCTCCAAACTTCGCTCCGCCATTGGCGGTTTGTATGCGGCGCGTCGCCTGCCGGGGGCGGCGGAGTACGCGTACCGTCAGGCCATTGACCTCTGTCCGTCCAGCCCCGAAGCCAACTACCGGCTGACCCAACTGTATATGGACCAGGGCAAGTTCGATGAAGGCCGCGCGATCATGGAGAAGTATCAGGAGTACGACCCCTACAACACCAAGATTCAAGATGCCATCAACGCCATCAAAGACATTCAACGTCAGACCGTGGAGACCCAGCAACTCGAAGCGATGTACGCCCAACAACCCGCTAACAAACAAGTGACGTTTCAGTTGATGGCCGCTTACGCGCGTCGCCAGAAGTTCGACGCCATGAACGCGTTGGTGGCCACGTTCCTGGCGAGGACGGACATATCACCCGAAGAGATAATGCAGATTGCCCAACTGTACGGACAGCTTCAGCAGGCTGACCGGGTAGGGGAAGTGCTCGCCCTTTACACACAGCGATTCCCGAACGACCCGCGCGGCTGGTTTAACCTGGCTGCGCTCCACGCGGCCCGCAACAACTGCGATGCCTCGATGGACGCGCTGGCGCGGGCGCTGGCGTTGGACACGCCCGACCGACAGGTGTTCAACGCGATTCGGCAAGACGCGCGTTTCCGGCTTTGCCAAGGCCATCCGCGATTGATGCAGTTGCTCGGACAGCAGCCGCAAGGCGCCAACCAGATTGGCACCTTGCCGGGCGGCATCAGCATCACCCGGTAACAGTCAAAATCTTCGCGCCCGGGAGAAAGCGGGTTACTTGGCTTGGCGTGTGCTTACTTGTTCCCTCAACAATGTCCAACCTCGCAACCAAAGTGAGAACAACCCGTCACAGCACGAACATGGAGAAGACACGAGCGCTCAACGCCCTCAAGCGCGCCGTGTTTGACGGTTCGGTGTGGCAGTACGAACATCTTGTTGCCGTAGCGGTTGGAGTCGGGGTCCGAGATCGGGAAATTGACGATGCCGTTCACGAAGCGCTCCACGAGTTGTTTGATGTGGCCGAGGAACCGCTTACGCCCCGCAATCTTGCGAACTCTTGGCCATTGGCTCAGTGCCGGTGAGCCAAGCGCAATTTTGATCTGGCCCGGTTACCTTTTCGTTCACGGGTACATTTTCGCGACCTGACCGGCTGAATCACGAACCGACTTCTGCAATTCCCTCGGAGCCAAAACACGCGCGTGTTCTCCCCAGCTCAACACCCACCGTTGCACTTCCGGCAGGCTTCCCAGTTTCATCGCCAGTTCCAGCCGTCCTTTCGGCAAATCGCGCAGCTTCTGCGTCGGGTGCCAGCGACGTTCCCGGACCAGTTGCGCCGCGAACCGGTCAAACTGGATGCGAACCAAGTATGTACGATCACTGGAGAACACGCCGAAGCTGCCGGCCAAAAGCTCCGACACCGAAAACTCCGGCGGTCGTCGGAACCGGTGACCGGTCGCCTTGACCGCGCGCATTCGTGACAGCACAAACGTCCGCATCTGTTGTCGGTTCAGATCGAAGGCGAACAGATACCACTGGTTTTCCACGCACCCCAAATGGTACGGACGGACTTGCCGGCGCTCGTGCCGGCTGTTGTTGAGTTTCTGATATTCAAACTCGATTTCCTCCGACCGCACCACCGCCCGGCTCACGGTCTCAAACTGCTGCAAGTCCGCAGTCGTGGTACCGATCGAACGAAACGAAATGGCTTGGTCGAGATTGTCCCACGTGAACGAAATCGTGTCGCTCAAACCGCGCGTCAATTTCTGAAACGCCGCGTGCAGTGGTTTTTCGAACGGAGTGCCCCGGTACTGGGCCAGCGCCTTCTCGGCGACATACAACGCCACAAGTTCGCCCTCGGTCACTTGCACCGTAGGAAAATTGGCCACAGGCTCGGTGTACCAGTAGCCGTTGTGCTTCTGACTGAACTCCACCGGCAAGTTCAGACGGTCGCGCATGAACTCGATGTCGCGATGGATTGTCTTGGTGCAAACTTCGATCAACTTGGCCAGGCCGGTCGCGTTCGGATACTTGTTTTCACGCAGTTGGTCGTGGATCTTCATCATCCGCTCCAGCGGCGGCCGCGACCGTCCTTGGCTGACCGATTGGCTCATGGAAGCGCACCGGGTTTGGTCAGGATCACCCTCGGATGCGAAGGGACCGGCCGGCCTGGGCGGACTCCATCGCCGTCAGGATCACGTCGAGCGACCGGTAACCTTCCATGCCGTCAATTTCCGGTGACTTGCGGTTCAATATCGCCGTGGTGAACGAGTCAATGATCCCGCTGGCGACTTGTTGCGTGTTGGTCGCCATGGCGCCGACCTTGTGCAATTCCTTGTTCCCGTTTCGGTACTGGACGATCACGCCGTACTCGCGGTCGGTGCCGAGGTACATCACGCCGTTCTGGCAATAGAGGACGGTCATGTTGTCTTCCATGCCGTAGTTCGTCCAGGAAATCTCAATGCTGCCGATGATCCCACCGGCTGTCTTTAGCGTGAGCAGCGCGTTGTCGTCGAGCGCGAGCAGCTTGCCGGACGAGTCGCGCTTGTCCAATGTGCCGATCACGGCCGACACCGAGACGAACTCGTCGTCCAACAGCCACCGCATCAAGTCCGCCTTGTGAACGCCGAGGTCGCCCGTCACCCCCATCACCGCGGCCGACTTCTTGAAGAACCAACTCTTCGCCCCATCCACCGACCATCCGTCTGGGCCGGGATGTTTGAACGAGGTGCGGAACGTGAGGACTTTTCCCAGCTTGCCGTTCTTGAGAATCTCCTTGGCTTTCTGGTGAGCCGGCATCAATCGCTGGTTTTGGCCGACCATCAGGAACCGCCGCGCCTTTTTCGCGGCGGCCAGCATCGCCCTGGCTTCGGCGCGCGTGCAGGCCATCGGTTTTTCCACCAGCACATGCTTGCCGGCTCGGAACGCGTCAATCGTTTGCCGGGCGTGCAACGCGTTCGGACCGCACACGACCACCGCGTCCACATCGGCTTTGGCCAGCAACTGTTGGTAGTTGGTGAACGGCTGCGCGTTATATTTCCTGGCCAGTTCCTCGACGCGTTCCTTGACCGGGTCGGCAAGAGCGGCGACCACGGCGTTGGGGTTGGCGGCTGCTTCTGGGATGTGACGGCGTTGGCCGATCGCGCCGCAACCGATGATTCCGTATCTGACTTGTTTTTGAGCCATGATGGTGTTTCCTCCAAAGTTGTTGAGCTTGAAAGCGCCCGATTCCTGACACACGCACCCGGCGAAGTCAAGATGACCGGTGCCCTGCCAGCCTAGCCAAGACCCGCAATGTGGAATAGAATGACGCCCGTTGGCAGATACGGGATGGCGCGGCAATGTTGCGATACCTGAAACGATACACGCACTGGCTTCACACGCGATGGCCGGCAGGCTTGGTGGAGAAACTGCCGGAAGTCGGGTCTGACGGCGTCACCAGCGTACCGGGCGTGCGGGTGGTCGGCGACCTGACCGGCATTCCGTTGTTGAAGTTTTCCGCCGATTCCGGCGCGCGGGCGGTGCAGGCCATTGCAAAGGAACTGCGGGCGGATGGAAAAGTGGAAGAATGGAACAATGAGACTTCCCAGTCTTCCAGCCTTCCACCCACGCCCTCCTCGCTCCTCGACCTCGCCATCATTGGCGGTGGCGTGGCCGGTATCTCGGCGGCGTTGGAGGCCAAGAAGCTCGGATTGAACTTTCAGGTGTTCGAGGCGACTGAGCCATTCTCGACGGTTGCGAATTTCCCCAACCGCAAACCGATCTACACGTATCCCACCGGGATGATCCCGGCCGGTGAGATGAAGTTGGCCGCCACCGTGAAAGAGGATTTGTACGCCGAGCTCGAAGCGCAACGCCTGGCCGCCGGAATCGAGCCGGTCAGGTTGCGGGTTGAGAAAATCGAAAAGGAAAGGGATGGCTTCAACATCGGGGCGGGGATTCGAGCCAAACGCGTGATCGTGGCCATCGGGCGGAGTGGCAACTACCGCGAGTTGGGCGTGCCGGGCGAGGAACTCGACAAGGTATTCAACCGGTTGCACGACCCCCGAGACCATGCCGGCAAGCGCGCGCTGGTGGTGGGCGGGGGCGATTCGGCTTTGGAAACTGCCATCGCGCTGGCCGAGGCGGGCGCGGACGTGACGCTGAGTTACCGTGGGCGCGAGTTCGCGCGGGCCAAATCCGGCAACGTGGAACGATTGCAGACCTTGCCGGCAGTGAAGGTGATGCTGGAGTCGAAGGTGCAAGAGATCCGTCAGGATTGCGTGGTCGTGAACGGGAAGGCGATTCCCAACGACATCGTGTTTACCATGATCGGACGGGATGCCCCCCTGGAGTTTTTTCGTCGTAGCCGGATTGCCATTCGCGGTGAGTGGACCGCCAAGACGTGGATCGCGTTCGTGTCGTTTCTGGCATTCTGCGTCGTGCTCTACCATTGGAAAAGCAATCACAGCGAGTGGCCGTTGCAGGCGATGTTTGCTCGGAACGGATGGTTTCCGTTCAACATGGCCGGATTCTTTGGCCAACCGGAGTACGGAAGTTTTCTCTACACGTTGAAAGATTCGATGGGCAAACCGTCGTTTTACTACACGCTGGCGTACAGTCTGTGTGTCGTCATCTTTGGCGTGCGACGCATCCGGCGACGGCGCACGTCTTATGTCACGGCGCAAACGGTGACACTGATGTTCGTGCAATGTCTGCCGTTGTTTCTCTTGCCGGAGATCGTGCTGCCGTGGATGGGACGCAACGGCTTGTTTGCCAATGGCGGCGTTCTGCAATGGCTGGCCGACCGGCTGTTTGAGTCCTACGATTCCGCCGGCTACGAACGCGCGTACTGGCGGGCGTACGGATTCATCCTCGCGTTTCCCTTGAACGTGTACAACGTGTTCACCCCGCAACCGATGTGGTTGTGGGTGGCGATCTGCTTGGTGCAGACCTTTGTCATCATACCGTCTCTGATCTACCGCTACGGCAAAGGCGTCTATTGCGGCTGGATTTGCTCTTGCGGCGCGCTTGCGGAAACCTTGGGTGACGCGCACCGAACCAAAATGCCGCACGGGCCGGTATGGAACTGCGTGAACATGGTGGGACAAGCGGTGCTGGGGTTTGCGTTGCTTCTGCTGGTGTTGCGAATAGCCGGTTGGCTCAGCCCCGTCGGCGCCCGATGGCACCACGCGTTGTTCGAAGGAATCCCTTTCCTCAATTACGGTTGGAGCGTGGACCTGTTCATGGCCGGCATCCTCGGCGTGGGAATGTATTTTTGGTTCAGCGGACGCGTCTGGTGCCGGTTCGCCTGCCCGTTGGCGGCGGCGATGCACATTTACGCGCGGTTCTCCCGGTTCCGCATCTTCCCGGAGAAATCCAAATGCATATCCTGCAACGTCTGCACAAGCGTGTGTCATCAGGGCATAGACATCATGAACTTCGCGAACAAAGGCCTGCCGATGGAAGACCCGCAGTGCGTCCGCTGTTCAGCCTGTGTGCAGGAGTGCCCAACCGGCACCTTGGAGTTTGGCCGACTCGCCTCAGATGGTCGCTGGATACCCGACAAACTCCCTGCATCCCCCGTCCGCATGCGCGAACAGCCTCGAGACTGAAGAAGGGGCTGTTGAATCAAGACCTTGCCGGTAAGGATGGGCGGTTTTAGTATCACGACATGAACTGGATTTCTTGTCTGGTGGCTGGTGTTCTTTTGACAATCAGCGCGGCTTGTGCGCAGGAGTCCACCTTGCGCAATCCACTCGACCGCGAATGTAAGGATGAATTGGTCAGGCTGAAAACACCCGTGCCTGCCGGGACGCTTACGGTTCTCGATGAAGGACGGCCGGTGCCATTTCAGGTCGAAGGCAGATCCATCTGGGTGTGTTCCACGTTTGCGCCGCAATCGGTGCGCCGGTATGTGGTGCAGCCGGGCGCAGTGGTCAGCGCCGCACCGCGTGTGAACGTGCAGCGCACCGGCGCGCACTACGAACTGGATAACGGTGTGATGGCCGTGAGGGTGCCGGCTGAGGGCGTTGGCGGTCCGATCGCAGGTGTCAAAGTTGCCGGCAAATGGGTGGGGGAATCTTTCTGGAAAACGAAGCCGGTCAGGTTGACGAGCACGATCCTCGGCGACGGTGCTTTGTATGGCAAAGTACGGTTGCACTACGAGTTTGCGCCGGGTTGGTCGGAGGTGGATGTGACGGTTGGGCCGGGTTGGCGGCATGCGGTGATCGAGGAACGTCACGAAATGGGACGCGGCGAGTATTACGAAGTTGTGTTGAACCAAGGTTGGTCGCCCACGCAAGGGTTGTCGCTGCCGTTCAGCGGTGGATTCTTTGCGGCCGGAGTGACCCCGTCGCCCCATCGCGAGCTGAAGCCGGGGGGCCAACCCTTTCAATCGGAAGAGTTGTACATCAATCTGTTTCCGCGGTGGAATCAGCACTGCAAGGACGGCTGGTTTTTTGCGGCGACCGACGGCGAGAACGCCGTGGGCGCATTGGTGACGCGGGCCAGCCGGTGGTTCTGGCCGCATGACAACGCCATTCAGGCGGTGGTGAAACCGACGGGCGACTATGCCGGCTTGCGGTGCCCGACGTGGCACGGGGCGCGGTTGTGGTTTTTGATGGCGGGACCAAAATCGGCGATGACGGGTGACGGCAAGAACAACCCGCTGGTGGATTATGTGAACCGTTATGCGTTGGAATCGTTGGACAAGCTGAATCATGAGTTGATCATCGAATGGCCCGGCAAGGAAGGGAAGTTTGCCGGGTTCTTCCCCTACAGCAGCGGGATCAACCCGACCGGGCCGATTCGCGGGATGGGGCGTAACGCTATCGCCAATGCCGGCAAGTCCGGCAACTATTCCACTTTGACGCAGGCGCAGATGATGTTGCACCCGGACTGCTACGGGTCGTACTACCTTTACTGGTCGCCTGAGAATCCCAATTTCTTCAGTGATTACATCAAGCCGCCGATCGCGATGATTTGTCAGCTCAAGGAGCATCCGCAATTCAAGGAATTGGCGGCGCTGGCTGAAGCCAAGCTGCGCGAAGATGTGGATCATTCCATTACGTTGCCGGGCGGAGCCGGTCAGGAATGTCCGGGCTATCAGGGACACGGTTCGGGTCAATGGGGCGCGTTGGCCGCGGTTTGCCGTGAACATCTGGGATTCGATCTCCTGAAATGGGAGCGCGTGAAAGCATCGGATGATTTTCTGGATCGCATCTCTCAACCGGACGGAGCGGGTAAACGCCGTATGTTGCCGATGGGCGACACGCATCCGGCCGGCGACGGACCGAAAGTGGTCGGTGCCGTGGCCAACAAGAACTGGGAGACTGTGGAGTTGCCGGGGTTCGGCGTGATTTTTCAGAACTTGGCCGGCACGGATAAGGAAACATTTTTGGCGTTCAAGAGTGGACCCAACCGGGGACACTATCACGGCGATCAACTGGCGTTTCACTATTGCGCCGACGCCAAACCGGTCGCGGTAGATCATCATTGCAGCTACAAACCGCGCGCCGGTCAGGAACACATGCACAACCGCGTAGCGTTCAGCACCGACAAGTTTCCCTACGCCAACATGGACGGTTACGAGAGGTTGATTGCGTTCAAGACGAGTGCCAACGCAGACATAGCGGTGGGACAGGTGGAAAGCGACCGGTTGCGGTCGGTGAAATCGTTGCCACCGGAGGATTGGCACGCGGAGTATCCTCAGTTGGCGTTGAGTAAACCGCTCGCGTACCGGCGCACCATCGTATTTGTGAAAGGCGGCGCGAAGGATTATTTCGTCATGCGCGATCAGTTCGACGGTGGCGACGAGTTGAACGCGACGTACTGTTTGCATGTGCGTAGCGACAAAGCCGAACGCAAAGGTCAAACCGTGGAGTTTGGCAATCTGACGTTGTATTGCGCCAAGCCGGCCTCGTTCGACTTCGAGCGGTTCGACTGGAAACACGACAACGGCGGCGGCGAATCCACGTCGGGCGCTCGGTTGACGATCAAAGGCAGGAGTGGCGAGTTCATCACCGTGCTCTATCCCGGCAAGGCGACGTTCACCGCCACGCCAAACGGAGTCAAAGTCGGCAACGATGAAGTCACCTTTACCGGTGACGAAGTCAGTCTTAACGGCAAGACTCTACTTACCGGCACGGACATCAACCTCACCCGGTCGCAGGGGCAGATTGGATTGTTTGTGCCGGATGCCGGTTATCCTTTTGGGACGATACCGGACTGGTTGATCAAGCAACGGGCGGCATCGGACTTGGAGACGGCACGCCGTCTGTCGTGGCCAATTCAGCCGTGACCGGTGTCGTTGATGGGGCCGGTGCGCTGCGAATCAGCCGGGGAAGTTGGGACATGCGTTTGGCGAGGCCGGTCAGGCTGCGTTCGTAGAAACAAGCCAGCGCGGTGTGAATGTCATCGTGGAACGGTTCCAGCCAGCGCGATTCAAGATGGCCGGGTCCAAAGTAGCATCCGAGGATTGAGCCGGCCGTTGCGCCAAAGCTGTCGGTATCATTTCCCTGGCTAACTTGTTTGCAGATGCCGTCACCGATGTCTTCGGCGAAGCGCAGCGTGTTGATGAGGGTGCCCACTTCTTGATAGACCCGGCAATGTGAGTATTCAGCATATTTGCCGTGGATGCGGTGGTAGCCGTCGAGCCAGTCGGAGGCTTGAGCAACGTCGTTGAGGGAATCGGAAACGATGCGGTAGAAGCGGCTGCGGCGCGGGACGAACTTGAGCGCGAGGTCGAAAACGCGGAGCCGGTCACGTTCGGCCTGTGCGATGGCGATGGCGGCGGCGACAAACATTGTGCCGTAGATGCCGGTGCGGCGGTGGGTGAAACTGGCGTCGCGCCAGGCGAGTTCGGCGGCGAGCGCGGGGTTGCCGGGACAAGCGTATCCATAGGCGTCGGCACGGATGAGCGCGCCGCAGAGTTCGTCACGCGGATTCAAGATCGTGACCCAGTCTTCGAATGCGTCCTTCACGCCACCGTTGAGCGAATTGAGCGCGGCTTTGATGAGGATGAACCGTTCGGGGCCAAACGTCGTAGATACCGGGAGTTGATCAAGCCAGAGCGACCGGAGGGTTTCATGGTTGAAGTTGAGTCCATCTCGTTCCAACGCCAGCATTCCCATGATCGTGTAATTGATGTCATCGTCATGTTCGACCCAAGCGATATGTTCCCGGCAAGTGGCCGACCACGAATGATGAAGTGGCCGGGGCAGATGGGGGGCGATACGTTCGCTGATGTAGTCGCGCATCGGCCATTCGCCGATGGCTTCGAGGCCGGTGCGGATTTCGGCAAGGGTGGGATTGATTTCGAGCGGTTTGCCGAGGACGCAGCCGCAGCAGGACGCAAGGAAGGCTGCTTCGACGCGGCGAGCGGAATCGGCAAGGTCAAT
>CAZEQV010000009.1:27965-28707 GCA_964514435.1 uncultured Verrucomicrobiota bacterium | reverse complement strand
CAACCCGTCCACCAACGTGGTGACGGCCACGGGTACCGGCAACGATACCGGCACACAGGTCAACGATACGGACAACGCAATCTGCTCGATTCCCTGCAACCCGGGAATCAACGTGACGAAGGTTTGCCAAAACGCAGTTTCAGCAACCGCCCCGATCACGTTCAACGGTACGGTGACTAACACCGGTAACGTCACGCTTTCCAACGTGACCGTCTCTGACGACAAGGCCGGTCAGGTTCTCGGCCCGATTACATTGGCTCCTGGCGCCTCCGCAGCGTACAGCGGCAGCTATGTAGCCACTGAATGTCCGTCCACCGACACCGTGACCGCTGCCGGCACCGTTGCATCGGCGCCTGGCATCTGTGCGGCGACCGTTGTCCAGGCTCAAGCCAGCGCCACCTGCTCGGTTCCGAGCGGTCCGGCGATTTCCGTCACCAAGGTTTGCGCCGGCAACGGCAATCCGGAGAGTCCGGTCATCAACTTCGGCGGCACCGTCAGCAACACAGGTTCCGTGACCCTGCTCACCGTAACTGTAACCGACGACAAAGCCGGCGTGGTGCTTGGACCGATCACATTGGCTGCGGGAGCCTCGGCCGCCTACAGTGGCAGCTATGTTCCAACAGAATGCCCCTCCACCGACACCGTGACAGCAGCCGGCACGGCCGCCGGTGAAGCTGGATGCGGCGGCGGAGCCCAAGTCACAGCCAATGCGAGCTGCACGGCTTCGATCCCCTCGAATCCA
>CAZEQV010000009.1:25188-27955 GCA_964514435.1 uncultured Verrucomicrobiota bacterium | reverse complement strand
TTCACCCGGCGGCCTGGTCCACTTCAACATAACGGCCACCAACACCGGCAACGTGACGCTCACAAACGTGACCGTATCGGATGACAAAGTTGCCGGCATCGTTCTGGGGCCGATCTCGTTGGCACCGGGTGCGAGCGCAACCTACAGCGGCAGCTATGTCCCGACAGTTGTTCCGTCCACGGATACCGTGACGGCTACAGGCACGGACAACAGCCTCTGTGGCAATGGCCAAAGCCGGCAAGTTACGGCGACAGCCAGCGCGACGTGCGGCGTGCGTCCCGGATCCTGCCGTGTCACCGGTGGTGGCAAGCAGTTCAACTCGAACCCGCAGGTTCGCTATGTGACGCACGGCGGACAAGTGGGTGCGCCGTACTCGGTGGCGACACCGTTCACTCCTGACAGTGATTGCATCACCGGTCAATGGCAGCACGTGCGACACATCAAGGCCGGGTTGCGTGGAAACTTCCACGGACGCAGCTTTGACAGTCTGCAATGCGCCTGCTTGGGATGCCCTGAGAATGAGGACGCGCCGGCCGTGATAGGCGGGCTGTGCAATCCTGACGATCGCGTCTGCGGCCCTGAGCCGCGACGCGCTCCCGCGAACAAGATCTGTTTCTCGGGCGTGGGTGATTACACATTAACGCGCGGCAAGAAGGCGCCACGGAGCGTGGTGTTCCGCGTGGACATTGAAGACCGCAGCGAACCCGGTAACAGTCAAGCGGGTGGTGCCACACCGCCGCCCGATCGGTATCGGATTCGAATCTGGTTCTTGGATGGGAATGAAGGGAATTCGGAGACGGCATCGGCCTTGGCGTTGCGCCAAGCAATTGCTTGCTCGGATCCGCTGACGGAAGTGGTCACGGCCCGCGTGCCGGACATTGACGACGGCGGCGACATGGATCGCGGGAATCATCAGATTCACCCCGCGACCGGTGCGACCTGCAAGTCTCAATAGCCAAACCAACCTGAACCTGCCGGCGAGCAAGCGCCGGCAGGAACAGATGACTCGGTCTGACAAGACGGGATGGAACGCGAGTTCCGTCCCGTTTTTCTTTTGACACGCTGATGGACTGTGGGTTACCGGCTCAACTCGTGGAATACTTTAGCCAATGGTATCGGTAAGAGTTCCGTCGGCGATGATGGCAGGTATTCGCTTTGTGTGGAAGCGGCCAGTCGCCAGAAGGTTGGTTAACAAAACGTCAGATTGCCGGCATGAAGGTGCGAGTTCTTCAGGGAGCTGGTCTTTCTGTTGCGAGAGGGAGAATGGGTATGAGTATTTCTGCTGGAAAGTGTGTGGGATCTTGGGCGCGACGGGTGATCGTGCCGGCTATTGTCAGTGTTATGGCGTGGGTGTCCGCTGGAATTGCCAGCGCCGAGACAGAGGTCATCCAAGTCGTCAATCCGCCTGGCTGCAACGGCAATACGTCCAACATCGAGATTTTCCGTAGCAAGCTGTTTATCGTCAGTGGCGAGACGATTACCTACACGGTTCGTGTTCGAAACGATACGGCCGGCGGGTGCGATGTCACGGAAGCCAATGTTGGTTTTACTTGTCCCGGACCGAATGGCACCGCGTCAGGGACATCCACTACACTTGTCACCAATGGCAATTTCCTGTTCCCATTTCCACCCACGGACGTCGGCACCGTTACCTGCACGATCAACGTCAATCCCGGCGTCACCTTTGCCACGGCTTCTGCCACCCTTACGGGCGTCCTTAACAGCACAGAAACTAACATGGATACAGCGACCGCCTTCAAGGATATCACGGTTATCGTTCGCACGCCCTGCTTGGCCGTGACCAAGAACTGCGAGTCAGGCGGAACACCCGACTCACCGCTGATCAACTTCAGCGGCATTGTGACCAATTGCGGAGATGAAACCATGGCCAACATCGTGGTTGTGGACGACAAAGTGGGAACCGTGCTGGGTCCAATCACTCTGACACCCGGAGCTTCACAAAGCTATTCCGGCAGCTATGTGCCCACCCAGAATCCTTCCACGGACATTGTGACCGTGACAGGTGTCGGCATTGATACCGGCGTGACCCGCACCAATACGGCGTCGGCCACCTGCGCCATTGTTTGTTCGCCGGCTCTGACCGTCACCAAACAATGCGCGAACGCAACTGATCCCACCCAATCCATTGCCTTTAACGGTACCGTCACCAATACCGGCAACGTCACTCTGACCGGAGTCATCGTCACAGACGACAAGGCCGGTCAGGTTCTCGGTCCGATCACGTTGGCGCCCGGCGCTTCTGCCGTCTATTCCGGCAGCTATGTGCCGACCGAAAACCCCTCCACCGACACCGTCACGGCAGTCGGCACGATTTCGACCTTTTGCGGCGGCGGCACTGTTCAGACTAATACCTCCGCAACCTGTGAAGTTGTTTGCAGTCCCTCAATTGATGTCACAAAGGTTTGCGAAAACGCCACCGGTGATGACGGTCTTATTGCATTCAATGGCACGGTTACCAACATCGGCAATACAATTCTCACCAACGTGACAGTGGTTGATGACAAAGTGGGAACGGTGCTCGGCCCCATCTCGCTAAACCCCGGCCAATCCGCAGTCTTCTCCGGTAGCTATGCACCCGTTGGCAGCCCTTCCACGAACACAGTAACAGCCACGGGCACGGCGCCTTCCATTTGCGGCGGCGGAACGGTTCAAGACACAGCATCCGCGATTTGCTCGGTTGTTTGCTCCCCCAGCATAGACGTGACGAAGGTGTGTTCGAGCGCGCAAGCGACGCCGGACAATCCGG